>JBAVQZ010000613.1:0-3812 GCA_049694515.1 Paracoccaceae bacterium
GTGCAGCAGCGCACCGGCCTCGCGTACGCCCAGCGCCGGGACGGATTCCGGGTCGGACAGCACCTCGTCCGCCTGTCCCGCGCGGATCACGCGACCGGCCTCAAGCGCCACGACGGTCGTCGCCAGGCGCGCCACCTCGGCCAGCGAATGGCTGACATAGAGGATGGGCATGTCGGTCTCGTCCCTCAGCCGCTCCAGGTAGGGCAGGATCTCTTCTTTCCGGGCATCGTCGAGCGCGGCCAGCGGCTCGTCCATCAACAACAGGCGGGGTTTCGCCAGCAAGGCCCGGCCGATCGCCACGCGCTGCTTCTCGCCACCCGAAAGCAATCCGGGGCGGCGATCCAGCAGTTCGCCTATCCCCAGCATCTCCACCACGTGATCCAGCGCCGCGCCAGTTTCCGCTCTTGCGGCGAACCAGCGGCCATAAAGAAGATTCTGGCGCACCGTGAGATGCGGAAACAGCCGCCCTTCCTGGAAAACATAGCCGAGCCTGCGACGATGCGTGGGCAACCAGTGCCGCGTTTTAGTGTCGAACAGTTCCCATCCGTTCAACACCACGCGGCCGCTGTTCGGTCGCAACAGCCCGGCCACCGCGTTGATGACCGTCGTCTTTCCCGAGCCGGATCGCCCGAACAGAGCCGTCACGCCGGCCGGCGCCTCGAACGCAACGTCGAGTGCGAAGCCCGGAAAGGCGTGTTGCAGGGCGACCGAAAGGCTCATTGCCCGGCGATCCGCCTTGCGACCCGGCGCGCCAGCATTTCCGAGATCATAAGCGCCCCCATCGCCACCACGACTGAAACCACCACCAGACGCGCCGCCGCGCCCTCGCCACCCGGCACCTGGAGGAAAGCGTAGATGGCCGAGGGGATGGTCTGGGTCTGGCCGGGGATATTGGACACGAAGGTGATCGTCGCGCCGAATTCGCCCATCGCGCGGGCAAAGGCCAGGATCGACCCGGCGATGATGCCCGGCAGGATCAGCGGCAGCGTCACGGTCAGGAAGATCCAGCCGCGCGAGGCGCCCAGCGTGCTTGCGGCCTGTTCCAGCCTGGGATCCACCGCCTCGATCGCCAGCCGGATCGCGCGCACCATCAGCGGAAAGGCCATGATGCCCGCGGCCAGCGCGGCCCCCGTCCAGCGGAAGGCGAAAACGATGCCGAAATACTCGTCCAGCAACCCACCGATCGGCCCGCGCCGTCCGAAGCTCAGCAACAGCAGATAGCCCACGACCACCGGCGGCAGGATCAGCGGCAGATGCACGATGCCGTTCAGCAATTGCCGACCCGGAAAGCGGCCGCGTGCCAACACCAGCGCCACCAGCACGCCGAAGGGCAGGCTGACCACCGTCGCCCAGGCCGAGACCCGCAGCGACAGCGCCACCGCCTGCCACGCCTCTGGGGTCAGGAAATCCATGCTGTCACGCCTACTCCACCACCTCGAACCCCTGCCGCTCGAAGGCGGCTTTTGCCGCGTCACCGCGCAGGAAGTCAAGGAATTGCGCGTTCAGCGGGTTGCCGCTGTCAGCGACAGCGGCGGCCGGGTAGACGATCGGGGGGTGTGTGTCGGCGGGAAAGCGGCCGACTACGGTCACGTTGTCGTCGGCCACCGCGTCGGTGGCGTAAACGATGCCCAACGGCGCCTCCCCGGTAGAGACCAGCGCCAGCGCCGCGCGTACGTTGTCCGCCTGCGCGACCTTGGGCGCCACCGCATCCCAGACGCCCAGGCTTTGCAGCGCCGCCTTGCCATAGATCCCCGCCGGCACCGCGTCGACCATCGCCATGGCGAGCTTTCTGTCGCCCAGCATTCCGGCCAGATCGAAGCCCGGCGCGATGCTTACCGGCGCGGCCTGCTTGCCGGTGGCGATCAGCACGATGGCGTTGTGCAGCAGGTCGAACCGCGTGCCCGGCGCGATCAGCCCCTTCTCTTCCAGCTGATCCATCCAGCCCGGGTTGGCCGAGATGAAGATGTCGGCCGGCGCGCCGGCTTCGATCTGGCGGGCCAAAGCCGAGCTGCCGGCCAGCGAAACCACCGCGTTGTTCCCGGTCACCTCGGCCCAGGACTCCGCCACCTCGTCCATCGCGTTCTTCATGCTCGCTGCCGCGAATACGGTGATTTCCGCCGCACGCGCAGTCCCGGCGGAAACCGTCATCGCGCACATGGCGAAAAGGGCAGCGCCCCCGATCATCGCGCGCCGCGTCAGGGTCGTGACATTCATCCCGGCGTTCCCGAACTTCGTTATGTTGGGGCGGAAATATCGTCGGGATCGGAATACGGCGCAACCGTTATTTGCTTTCTGGCATCCTCAGGACACACTGGCCCGCGGCCCTCCAGACGCAACTCCGGCGGTCAGTTCGAACATCCAGACCGCTTTGCGTGGGGCGCAGGTCCCGGCAACGGCTGGCGATTGAACAGTACAGCTTAACTTTTCCCGGGATCGTCAGACAGCAATTGCCGGATCGCCGCGATCTCTTCTGCGCCGGCCTGCGCCGTTCGAACCTCAAGAGCGCGATAATTCGACAGCACGGTCCAGCCGGCTTCCGTCAGGCTGGCGCCGCCGCCGCTGGCGCCTCCGCGCACACTCTGCACAAGCGGGTCGCGGAAAGCCGTGTTCATCTCTTCGACCAGCATCCAGGCGCGCTTGTAGCTCATCTTCATGCGCCGGCCCGCCGCCGAGATCGAGCCTGTCTCGTGTATCAATTCCAGAAGGTCGGCCTTGCCCGGCCCGAGCATAGCGGTTTCGCCGAAAACGAGACGCAACCGAAGCCGTGTGCTGTCGAAGTCGCCGGTGCCGCTCATGGCGCGAGGCTTCCGTCGGGCGCCGATGTGACCGGACGGAATGCCCAGGCACCCCGAAACGGTCCGCGCGACCGGCATCCCCTCGCCACGCCGCGTCTCAGGCCAGCCGGTCCTTGACCATCGGCCCGACGGCGGCAAAATCCATCTTGCCCGCGTATTTCGCCTTCAGCGCCCCCATGACCCGCCCCATGTCGCGGATCGAGCTTGCGCCGGTCTCCGAGATCGCCGCGCCTATCGCGGCCTCGACCTCGGTGTCGCTCAGCGGCCGGGGCAGGAACTCCTCGATCACCGCGATCTCGGCGCGTTCCTGCTCGGCCAGGTCCAGCCGCCCGCCCTCGTCATAGGCGCGCGCGCTTTCGCGGCGCTGCTTGACCATGCGCCCGAGGATCTGAAGAACGTCCTCGTCGGTCACGGTCTCGTCGCCGTCGGCACCGCGCCGGGCGATGTCCATGTCCTTGATTGCGGCGTTGATCAGCCGGAGCGTCGAAAGCCGCTCGGCCTCCTTTTTCTTCATCGCTTCCTTGAGTGCGGAAGCGATGCGCGTTCGCATATCCATGTCGGTCAGTCATCCCCATCAGTCCGAACACCGTAAAATACCGGTTAAGGGGGATCGGCGCAAGCCGAGGTGAAAAACCCAATCCACTGATTTTAAATAGAAACCCAATTTTTCCGCCCTCTTGATCCTTTCCGCGCCGCGCCTTAGGTTCCGCTAAATCCGAGCATTGGAGTCGCCATGCCTTCCCCCAGCCCCCAGCGCCGCCCCACCGCTTGCCTCACCCTTGCCGACGGAACCGTGTTCTATGGCAATGGGTTCGGCGCAACCGGAACCACGGTGGCGGAACTGTGCTTCAACACGGCGATGACCGGTTACCAGGAGATCATGACAGACCCCTCCTATGCCGGGCAGGTGGTGACCTTCACCTTCCCCCATGTCGGCAATGTCGGCGTGAATCCCGATGACGACGAAACGGCCGAGCCCGTGGCGGCCGGCATGGTGGTGAAATGGGATCCGACCGA
>JBAVQZ010000614.1:0-6600 GCA_049694515.1 Paracoccaceae bacterium
GGCCTTCGTGCGGCGTTTCACGGGGCGCGCCTTGCAGGGGGCGGCGGCGGGGACCGGGCTGGGGATGATTGCCATCGCCTTCCTGCCCGGCGCCGACAGCGCCGGCGGTTTCCTGACCGGGCTTGGCTTTCAAGGGGCGGGCTGGCTGCTGCCGCTGGTCATTCCGCCGCTGGCCGCAATCGTGGCCTTCTGGGCGACGCGGATGGCGGCGCTGAGGATGCTGAGGGGGTTGACCTGATGGCCCATGGCTGGCGCTGGATACGGTCGCTTCTGTTCGTGGCGCAGATGTATCTTGCCATGGCGGTGATGGCGCTGCTTTTCGCGCCTTTTGCGCTGGTCTCGCGAAACTGGACCTTCCGCGCGGTGCATGTCTATTGCCACTGGGTGCGCTGGACCGCGCGGTGGATGGTCGGGCTGCGCTCGGAAATCCGCGGCGAGGTGCCGTCGGGCGAGGTTCTGGTGGCCGCGAAGCATCAGTCCTTCTTCGACATCATCATGATCGTCTCGGCGCTGCCGCGCCCGAAATTCATCATGAAGAAGTCGCTGACCAACGCGCCCTTCCTGGGGTGGTACGCGCGGCGCATGGGCTGCGTTCCGGTGGATCGGGGCAAGCGCGGGCAGGCGATTCAGCAGATGCTCGAGGACGTGCATGCAGGGCGCACCGCGCCTGGGCAGCTGATCATCTATCCCCAGGGGACACGCGTCGCGCCCGGGGCGCATCTGCCCTACAAGATCGGCACCGGTGTGCTTTACGAGCAACTGGGCGAGCTGTGCGTGCCCGCGGCCACGAATGTGGGCGTGTTCTGGCCGCGGACGGGGATCTACCGCAAGCCGGGCCTTGCGGTGGTGGAATTCCTGCCGCCGATCGCCGCCGGGCTGGACAAGGAGACGTTCATGACCAGGCTGGAAGCAGAGGTAGAGGAGGCGTCGCATGCGCTGATGCGGGACGCCGGCTTCGACGCGACCTGATCGAAGAAAAGGCCGCCCGTGCCGGGCGAAGATTGCCGCCTCGCGTCCGCAGGACGCTCAGGCAAGGGGGCTTTCCGCCCCCTCATGCCCTGGCGGGCATTTCACCCCCCGAGGATATTTTCCCGGAAGTGAAGAGCAGCGGAGGGTGGATGAAACGCCCACAGCCGGGCCGGTCAGGCGGCCAGACCCTTGTTGCCCATGTCGAGAAACTTCTTTCGGCGGTCCGTGACCAGCGCCTTGCGGTCTTTGCCGTCAAGGTCCTTCAGCATCAGGCCGATCGTCTCGCCCACCGACTTGATCGTCGCGGTGCGGTCGCGCTGAGCGCCGCCCAACGGTTCGGCTATGATGCGGTCTATCACGTCGAGCTTTTTCAGGTCTTGCGCGGTCAGGCGCAGCGCCTCGGCCGCCTCGCGCATCTTTTCGGCGTCCTTCCACAGGATGGAGGCGCAGCCTTCGGGCGAGATCACCGAATAGACCGAATGTTCCAGCATCGCCAGCCGGTTGGCGGTGGCGAGCGCCACGGCCCCGCCCGAGCCGCCTTCGCCGATCACGACCGAGACAAGCGGCACGCCGATCTGCAAACACTTCTCGGTCGCCCGCGCGATGGCTTCGCTCTGCCCGCGCTCCTCGGCGCCCTTGCCGGGATAGGCGCCGGGTGTGTCCACCAGCGTCACAACGGGAAGGTCGAAGCGGTCGGCGAGGTCCATAAGCCGGATCGCCTTGCGGTAGCCTTCGGGGCGGGCCATGCCGAAATTCCGCTCGATCCGGGTCTTTGTGTCGTGCCCCTTTTCCTGGCCGATCACCATCACCGGGCGGTCGTCGAAGCGCGCGAGCCCGCCCATAACGGCATGATCGTCGGCGAAGTTCCTGTCGCCGGCCAGTGGCGTGTATTCGGTGAAAAGCGCCTCGATGTAGTCCTTGCAATGCGGCCGGTCGGGGTGGCGCGCGACCTGGCATTTGCGCCAGGCCGACAGGTTCTTGTAAAGGTCGCGCAGGATCTCGGCGGCTTTCTTGTCCAGTTGCGCCGCTTCTTGCTTGACGTCCATCTCTTCGTTCGACTGCGCCATGGCGCGCAGCTCCTCGGCCTTGCCCTCGATCTCGGACAGGGACTTCTCGAATTCGAGATAGTTCATCGCGGCGCTCCCGGTGGTTATTGCGTTTTATATGACGGCCGGATTCGGAATTTGCAACTCGACAGGCGCGCGTTCAGCCTCCGATCATCTCGGACTGGCGAACGATCACTTCGGCCTGCTTGATGCTGGCAATATCCACCAGCCGGCCTTTGTAGACGGTCGCGCCTTCGCCGCGGGCCTTGGCCTGTTCCATGGCGGCCAGGATTTCGCGCGCCTCGGCGACCGCTTCGGGCGAGGGGGTGAAGACCTGATTGGCCAGTGCCACCTGTTTCGGGTGGATCGCCCATTTGCCGACCATCCCCAGCGTGGCCGAGCGGCGGGCCTGCGCGATGAAGCCGTCCGCATCGGAAAAGTCGCCGTAAGGCCCGTCAACGGGCAACACGCCATGCGTGCGGCAGGCGGCGACGATGGCGGCCTGAACCCAGTGCCACGGGTCCGACCAGTGTTTCGCGCCGTCATGCAGCATGTAGTAATTTTCCTGCGTGCCGCCGATGCCGGTGGTCTGCATCCCCATCGAGGCGGCGAAATCCGCGGCCCCCAGACTCATCGCCTGAAGCCGTGGGGAAGCGGCGGCGATCTCTTCGACATGGGCGATGCCGGCAGCGGATTCGATGATCACCTCGAAAGCGATCTGCTTGTCGCGGGTTTTCGCGCGTTCGACCGCGGTGGCCAACGCATCAACCGCATAGATGTCGGCCGCGCAGCCCACTTTCGGGATCATGATCTGGTCCAGCCGTTCGCCCGCCTGCTCGAGCAGGTCAACCACGTCGCGATACCAGTAAGGCGTGTCCAGCCCGTTGATCCGCACGGAAAGCGTCTTCTTGCCCCAGTCGATATCCCCGATCGCCTGAATGATGTTGCGGCGTGCCTCGGCCTTGTCGTCGGGGGCCACGCTGTCTTCGAGGTCCAGGTTGATGACATCGGCCTCGCTGCCGGCCATCTTCTCGAATATCGCCGGGCGCGAGCCGGGGCCGAACAACTGGCAGCGGTTCGGGCGGGCGGCGGGCTGGGGCTGGATGCGGAAGCTCATGTTCGGGCGCGTCCTTTAACGATGTTTCGAATTGCTCTTGCCGTTCGATAGAATATTGCGCGCGCGCCTTCAAGGATCATTTGCGGCTGCAGCAATCGACGCCGCGCTGCGGCGGTTCCTTGCGCTTCCCCGGTGGAAAAGTGCATGTTTCTTCGACAGAGCCGCCCAAGTATCGAAGGTCCTGCCCAAGCAATGGCAGGGACTGTCCGAGATAGACAAGACATTTCGCGCCGGGCTGTTAGGGTCCCGTGAAACCAATCCGGGAGAGACGCACATGATCGAGACACCATATCTTCTGTTTCTGGGCGACGCGCCGGACCAGCTTGCGGCCAAGGTGGCGCAGGGCATCAAGGACTGGCGGCCCGACAACGCGGTGGGACAGTTCCGCATGGAGGGCTGCAAGGCCGATCTGGGCCTGACCGACATGACCCTGGCCGAGGCGAAGGCCGCGGGGGCGAAAACCCTGGTGATCGGCGTGGCCAACCGCGGCGGTGTCATCAGCCAGGCGTGGAAGCGCGTTCTGATCGACGCGCTCGAGGAAGGCTTCGACCTGGCCTCGGGGCTGCACAACCTGCTGCGCGACGAGGAGGATCTGGTCGCCGTCGCAAAGTCTTGTGGCCGCGCCCTGCATGACGTGCGCGTGCCGGAGGTCAAGTATCCCATCGCCAATGGTGAGAAGCGCAGCGGCAAGCGCTGCCTTGCCGTCGGCACCGATTGCTCGGTCGGCAAGATGTATACCTCGCTTGCGATGGACCTGGAGGCGAAAAAGCGCGGCATGAAATCCAGCTTCCGCGCCACCGGGCAGACCGGTATCCTGATCACCGGCGACGGCGTGCCGCTGGACGCGGTGGTGGCCGATTTTATGGCTGGCTCCATCGAGTGGCTGACCCCCGACAACGACGATGACCACTGGGACATGATCGAGGGGCAGGGTAGCCTGTTCCACGTCTCCTATTCCGGGGTGACGATGGCACTGATCCACGGCGGCCAGCCCGACGCGCTGATCCTGAGCCATGAGCCGACGCGGACGCATATGCGCGGCCTGCCCGGCTATGACCTTCCGTCGCTCGAGGCGCTGCGCGACACCGTGCTGCCGTTGGCCCGCGTCGCGAACCCCGACTGCCAGGTCGTCGGCATTTCGGTCAACACCGCCGCGATGGACGAGTCGCAAGCGCTGGACTGCCTGGCCAAGATCGAAAGCCGGATGGGCCTGCCTGCCGTCGATCCGTTCCGCCAGGGTGCGGGTCGGCTGGTCGACGCGCTGGAAGCGATGTGAGAGCGATGGCGGACATGCAAATCACCGTCACACCCGACACGTTCCGCCTGGCCGAGGTTTTCACCATCTCGCGCGGGTCGCGGACCGAGGCGAAGGTCCTGACCGTGCGCGTCACGGACGGCGCCCATCAGGGATGGGGCGAATGTGTGCCCTATGCCCGCTATGACGAGACGCTGGAAAGCGTCACCGCGCAGATTGAGGGACTGGATCTGCCTCTCTCGCGCGCAGACTTGCAGCAGACGCTGCCTGCCGGCGCGGCCCGCAACGCGGTGGATTGCGCGCTTTGGGATCTGGAAGCGAAGCGCGCCGGGAAACGGGTCTGGGAACTGGCGGGGCTGAACCCGCCGAAGCCCGAGATCACGGCTTTTACCCTGTCGCTGGACGCGCCCGAGAAGATGCGCGCGGCGGCCGCGAGAAACGCTGGCCGGCCCCTGTTGAAGATCAAGCTGGGCACGCCCGACGACATGCCCCGGCTGGAGGCGGTGCGCGAGGGTGCCCCAACCTCGCGCATCATCGTCGATGCGAACGAGGGATGGAACGCCGACGTCTATGCCGAACTCGCGCCGCATCTGGTGCGCCTTGGCGTGGAACTGGTGGAGCAGCCGCTGCCCGCGGGCGCCGATGACATACTGGCCGAGATAGAGCGTCCGCTGCCGGTCTGCGCCGACGAATCGTGCCATGACCGGGCCTCGCTGCCGGGCCTGAAGGGCAAGTATGACCTGGTGAACATCAAGCTCGACAAAACCGGCGGTCTGACCGAGGCGCTGGCGCTGCGCGATGCGGCCCGCGCCGAAGGTTATGGCGTGATGGTGGGCTGCATGGTCGGCTCGTCACTGGCGATGGCGCCGGCCACCCTTGTCGCGCACGGCGCGGACGTGACAGATCTTGACGGGCCGCTTCTGCTGGCCGAAGACCGCGCCAACCCGCTGACATTCGACGCCGAGGGTGTGCACCCGCCCAACGCGGCCCTCTGGGGATAGGAGAGAAAGACGATGAGCCGGACAGTATACGTGAACGGGAACTACATGCCCGAGGAAGAGGCAAAGGTCTCGATCTTCGACCGGGGCTTTCTTATGGCCGACGCAGTCTACGAAGTGACCAGCGTTCTGGATGGCAAGCTGCTCGATTTCGCGGGGCATGCCAAGCGGCTGGAACGTTCGCTGAGCGAGCTGGACATGGGCATGCCGCTGACAGAGGAGGAATTGCTGGAAATTCACCGTGAACTGGTCCGCCGCAACGATCTGGTGGACGGGATGATCTATCTCCAGATCAGCCGCGGCGCGCCGGGCGACCGCGATTTCGTCTTTCCCGACCCGCAGGAGGTGCCGCAGACCGTGGTGCTGTTCACCCAGTCAAAGCCGGGCCTGGCGGAGTCGCCGCAGGCCGGGACCGGGCTGAAGATCATCTCGATCGACGATCTGCGCTGGGGCCGGCGCGACATCAAGACGGTTCAGCTTCTCTATCCGTCGATGGGCAAGATGATGGCCAAGGCGGCCGGCGCCGACGACGCCTGGATGGTCGAGGATGGTCTGGTCACCGAGGGCACCAGCAACAACGCCTATATTATCAAGGACGGCAGGATCATCACCCGGCACCTGGGCAACGAGATCCTGCATGGGATTACGCGCGCCGCCGTGCTGCGTTTCGCGCGCGAGTCCCAATACGACGTCGAGGAACGTCCCTTCACGCTGGAGGAGGCGAAGGACGCCGACGAAGCGTTCATCACCTCGGCCTCCATGTTCGTGATGCCCGTGGTTTCGCTGGATGGTGTCAGCCTGGGCGACGGCACGCCGGGTCCGGTGGCCACGCGGCTGCGCGAAATCTATCTGGACGAAAGCCGCAAGGCGGCAATCTGACGGCGGGGCGTCACGCCTCGCGGGGTTTGGGTTCGTTCCGAAACGCGGCGAGGGTCCGGCTCACCTCTTCGTCGCTGACTTGGTCGAACCGCCGGTAATGCGCGCCCACGGCATAGAACTGTGCGGGCTGCTCAAGACAGATCAGGCGGTCCACCAGCCCCATGATCCCGGCCAGCGCCTCGCGCGGGGCGACGGGGACCGCCAGCCAGATTTCCGCGGGCGCGCGCCGGCGCAGCCCCTTGAGGGCGGCCTTGACCGTGGCGCCGGTGGCGATGCCGTCATCCACCACGATGACGGTGCGACCGGCCAGCGGCTCGGGCGGATGGTCGCCGAGAT
>JBAVQZ010000615.1:0-5543 GCA_049694515.1 Paracoccaceae bacterium
CCCCGAATCCGTGCCACCTGCGCCATCATCGACACGTCCGAGGGGGCCTGGCCAGCGCGCGCGGCCTGCTGCAGCTGCACCAGCCAGGCCTCGCCGGTCGGCTCGCCGATCGACTCGACCTCGATGCCGGTGGCGGCGGTGAAATCCGGGAAGATATGCTTGTCGAAACTGTCCTGGAAATAGCCTCCATAGGTTCCGACCTTCAGCTGTGCGCCCTGGGCGCGCAGGATCGACGGCGCGGCAAGCGTGCCGAGGCCGGCGGCGCCGGCGGCTGCGAGGAAAGAACGTCTTTTCATTTTTCAGTCTCCCGGTTGGTTTGTTTCTTGCCTTGCGGCACGCCTGGCAGCACGCAAAGCATCTCGTAAAGAAGGTTGGCGCCGATCAGCGCGGTGTTGCCAGAGGGGTCGTAGGGCGGCGAGACCTCGACCAGATCGCCGCCCACCAGCGACAGCCCGGCGCAGCCTCGCAGGATCTCCAGCGCCTGCCACGTGGTCAACCCTCCGGGTTCGACCGTACCGGTGCCCGGCGCGAAGGCAGGGTCGAGGCTGTCTATATCATACGTGACATAGACCGGCGCGTCACCGATGCGGGCGCGGATATCGGTCATCAGCGGAGCGAGCGACCTGTACCAGCATTCCTCGGCCTGGATCACGGTCCAGCCCTGGGCGCGACCCCAGTCGAAGTCCTCGGGGTCGTAGCCGGTGCCGCGCAGGCCGATCTGGAACACCTTGTCGTTCAACAGGCAGTCGTCCTCCCAGGCGCGGCGGAAGGGGGTGCCGTGGGCCACGGTCTCGCCGAACATGCGGTCGTTTATGTCCGCATGGGCGTCGATGTGGATCAACGCGACGGGGCCGTGCTTTTTCTTCATGGCGCGCAGGATCGGCCAGGTCAGCGTGTGGTCGCCGCCCAGCGTCAGCGGCACCGCACCCGCGGCCAGGATCGCGTCGTAATGAGTGGTGATTATATCCACGCTCTTTTTCAGGTCGAAGGTGTTGATCGGCACATCACCGATATCGGCCACCTGAAGATGCTCGAAGGGCGTCGCGCCGGTGGCCATGTTGTAGGGGCGCAGCATACGGCTTTCGTCGCGGATCTGGCGCGGCCCCAACCGCGTGCCGGGGCGGTTCGAGGTGCCGACATCCATGGGGATGCCGACGAAACAGGCGTCCAGCCCCTGCGCGTTCACCTGGGCGGGCAGGCGCATCATCGTCGCCGGGCCGCCGAAGCGGGGCATGTCGTTGCCGCCAAGCGGCTGGTTGAATCGCTGTCCGCTCATCTGCTCTCCACGTCGTCGCTCGCCGCCGATCCCGGCATTGCATCACAGGGTAGCGCAGCGTCTCGCAGCCGTGTATGTCAATGTATCAATCAAAACGCTGACAAAAATCAATGTATCATGCTGGCGCTGCTCCTTATGCGGGCAGCATGCTGCCGCCATAGGCTTTCGCCAGTTCTTCGAGAAACGACTCCGCCATCGTGCCCGAGCCCGGCCCGCGGCGCGTCACTGCGTCGAACGTGCAGGAATAGGTGAACAGATCGGGCCGCAACTGCCGCAGCATGCCTTGCGCCACCCAGGGGGCCGCCGCGTGATCGGGAACAAAGCCGATGAAGGCCCCGGACAGGATCAGGATAAGCTGCTGTTCCACGCCTTGGGCACTGGCCGTTGTATTGACGAAATTCTGGTTGTTGCGGTGATCGGCGCGCCAATAGCTCCGCCCCGCGGCCTTGAACCCGGTAAGCATCTCGGCAGAGATCGCAACATCGTCCACTCCGAACAACATGTGCCCCCGCGCGCAATAGAGCGTGTTGACCTCGTCGTAGAGCCGGCGGTAGCGCAATCCTTTCACCTTGTGCGGAAAACTCCCGATCGCCACGTGAACCTCGCCTTCCATGACACGGGTCTGCAATGACTGGGGGGAGCCGTGCACCAGGTCGAAGCGAACGGCGTCGGCGCGTTTCTCGAACCCGGCGATGGCCTGGGGCAGGACGAAGTTCGGATCGCTGGCCACGCTGTCCACAACCCCGATCCGCAGGGTGCCGGCGAGACGCCCGCGCAATGCCTCGGTGTCGGTCACGAACTCGTCCAACGACATCAGCAGTTTCTGCGCCGCCAGATGAACCGCCCTGCCTTTCTCGGTCAGCGAGAAGCCGGCGCGCCCCCGCTGGCACAAGGTCACGCCAAGGCGGTTCTCCAGCGCTGAGATATGGTTCGAAATGGTGGACTGGCTGATGTTCAAATCGGCCTGCGCGGCGGCGAAACCGCGATTGCGGACGACCGCGTCGAAGACGCGCAGCAGCCGCAGGTCGGTTCCGGCGAGCTGCATCGTTTCAGCCCGCGATCGGCAAGGATCTGATGGGGATATGCGGCGCGATGGTCATCGGTTCTTCCTGGAAATTGCGTCGGTGCGACCTTAGCGCGCCGAGGCGCCGGGTTGAAGCACCCGGTGTGGTTGCAACTCTGCTAGTCGCCGATGAGGTAATGATTTGACAGACTCCTGGCCTGAACGATGTCCATGCCGTGGAGACCCGGAGGATGCTTGTGGAGACGCGACAGCGTACTCGCCTGCGGTTTCCGACCTGCCTCTTCGCGGCCGAACGTACTAAAGGATAGCGTGACTTTCGACTTCAGCTGTGCCTCGGTCGTTTGATAAACTGGTCATGTGCTTGAAAAAGAATGCGAAGAATTCAAGATGACCAGAAAAGAAAATGGACATGGCGGGAAGCGGTCCGGGGCAGGGCGACCGCGAGGCTCGCGTATGCGTCGAAGTGATGCGCTCGCCGGAGAGTTGATCGAGACAGGAAAATGCCCGGTTCAGGCGCTGATCCGGCTTGCAGAGCAGGCTGAGGCTGATGGTGATCGCGGCCAGGCGATTGGAGCGTGGAAGAGTATTCTTCCCTACGTCCATCCCAAGCCGAAGGCGGTGGAAATCGCGCCTGAGGTGGTGATCGAACTCGCGCGCGAGGTGGCGGCGGCGCGTGTAAACGGATCCCGCCCTGAACCCGACCCGTGTTTTGCTGATCGTGTAGAAAACGCCTTTAAAATGCTGGGTCTTAAAGAGGTGGATTAGGAGAAAAGCGAAGTGTTTTTCGGGTTTTTTTCATGAGAGGCTTTTCGCGCTCGGGCTGCGTCTCACAGTGGCTGGGGCGGATGCCAGTATATCGTATAAAATTCTGATTTTAATGGAAAATATCAATTATACCAGACGAGAAATGCCTCAAAGGCAGTCTTGGTATTCGCGGCAAGATATGGCGCTATGGCCTGGCTCGACAAGCCAGCGCCATCAGCGGGCCTGCCTGGCCTGCGAGACGATGGTATAGCCTGAACATTGCCATGCCGTCGCGATCCGGGAGATACGTGTCGGGCAGCGTCATCGTATTCGGTCGCGGTTGTCGTCTCAAGCAGTACAAGTGCAACTGCCCGCATCAGGCCGTCAACGTGCGCCCGCCCGTCCCACAAAATCTAAATGGAAATGGCCGATAAGAATGGCGGCTGGACACTGCTCCAAGAGCGCAATTGTCATTCTCACGCCGGCAGAATGACCGCCTCAGAGATCGCCGCCATAGCTTCGGGCGTTAGGTGGTTCATTATCGCGTCTCGCAGACGCAGGCGCAGTTCCCCGTCCGGGGGCAGTTCCGGCTGCGTCTCTTCCAGCGCAGGCTCGGGAAGCGGGGGCCGGTCCGAGAGAAAAGTCCGGTTCAGCCACCGAAGCTCGTCCTGCACATTCGCACACAGACAGTCTTTGAACACGGGGTCCTCCAGTCGAAGTGGCGGCAGTCGCGCCACCTTCTCGGACTGCCGCAGTCGCCGCAGAACGTCCAGTCGCGCGTCCGGAGTCACCGAGCGGTCCCAAGTCTCGTTGACGCTCAGAAGCCAGGCGATGACCGCTCCGGGGAAGGCACGTGCCGCGGCGGGCAGGAAATCGGGATGCAACATGCAGTCGGCGGGGCACAAGCAGATGTGTTCGCTGTCGAGCCTCACGATGAAACGCTCAAGTTCTGCGGAGCTGACGTTGCGGCCGCTGAAGACGTGCCCTTGGGCGCCCAGGGCATTGATCCGGCGCGCGACACCCTCGGCACCGGGGAAGGCATGGCGCGGTAGCAAAAAACGGACATCAAGCCCCGACGAGATCACGGATTGCCATCGCAGCCAGACCCGGTTGAACTCGTCGGCCGAGGTGAAGCCCCACACCAGAACCGGGGTGGACCGCGACATCTCGTCGATCGTTTGGTCCTGCAACTGCGGGGGCAGCGCCGGAGGGGTGTCCGATCAAGGGGAACATCTCGAAGAACGGTCAAATCTACCACCCGCCCTGGTCTCCTTGGTATGATAAAACCAGGATCAACGAAGCCGACGGTGAGCGCTGGTTCTGCAGTGAAGCCGAAGCCGTAGCGGCAGGCTGGCGCGCCCCTCGATGGCATTAGAGCTGTCCCTTCGCGTGACCAGCCAATGCATCCTTTAAGCACGAAGCACTTGCATGTATTTCGCTCGGGACGTTACGCCCTGTCCCAGGCGGCTTCGCGCGGCATCAGGAAGTTTGCAATTCGTCGGAGCCTATTCACGGGTATCGCACAAGGGCGCAGGATCGGACATTCTAAGGGCCCCGGCACTCCGTCAAAAATCGCCAACTGGAGGTTAGGCTTCGTCGAGTTGACGTATGCTCCAAGATCGCGCATCAGGTTGGGGACCGGTTTTAGTATGCGGAATAGACCATGAAAATTGCCATGATCGGGACGGGTTATGTCGGGCTTGTCTCAGGGGTTTGCTTTTCCGACTTCGGTCACGAAGTTATCTGCGTCGACAAGAATCCGGAGAAGGTACGGATGCTCGAGAGTGGCGAAGTGCCGATCTACGAGCCGGGTCTCGATGAGCTCATGGAAAGAAACATCGCCGCAGGACGATTGACCTTCACGCGCGATCTGGTGAAGGCCGTTGATGGGGCCGATGCAGTTTTTATCGCCGTCGGCACACCGACGCGTCGAGGCGACGGTCATGCCGATCTGACCTACGTGATGGCGGCGGCAGAGGAGATTGCCCGTGCCTTGACCGGCTACGCGGTCGTTGTGACCAAGTCCACCGTACCGGTCGGAACCAACCGCAAGGTCCAGGACGTCATTCGGAAGGTCAGCCCGGAGGCCGATTTCGACGTTGCGTCGAACCCGGAATTTCTTCGCGAGGGGGCGGCGATCGATGATTTCATGCGGCCGGATCGCATTGTGGTCGGCGTCGAGAGCGAACGGGCGCGAGAAATCATGGGCGATGTATATAAGCCGCTCTTCCTGCGGGATTTCCCGATTGTCTACACGGACATGGAATCCGCCGAGATGATCAAGTATGCCGCGAACGCGTTTCTTGCGACGAAGATCACCTTCGTCAACGAGATCGCCATGCTGTGCGAGCGCACCGGAGCCGATATCAAGGCCGTGTCCAAGGGCATGGGGCTCGATGGACGGATTGGAAACAAATTCCTGCACGCCGGGCCCGGCTATGGCGGTTCCTGTTTTCCGAAAGACACTGCCGCCCTGGCCCGGATCGGGCAGGAATTCGC
>JBAVQZ010000616.1:0-9620 GCA_049694515.1 Paracoccaceae bacterium
CCCCCAAGGCGGCGCTTCAGAGCTGGATCAACGAATCGATCTGAGCGGATCGTCGGATACCGGAAACGGGGCGCTTCGGCGCCCCTTTTTCGTGGCGCGCTTGTGACTTCAACGTACGGAGTCCATATAGGCCGGAACCGAAGGAGAGCATCATGGCAGACAGCGATTTTCCGGGCTGGCACGGCACGACGATCCTGGCGGTGCGGCGCGGCGGAAAGGTCGTGGTGGCCGGCGACGGGCAGGTGAGCCTGGGCCAGACGGTCATCAAGGGCACCGCGCGCAAGGTGCGCCGGCTGTCCCCCGGTGGCTATGACGTGGTGGCCGGTTTCGCCGGATCGACCGCCGACGCCTTTTCCCTGCTGGAACGGCTGGAAACCAAGCTCGAGGCGACGCCGGGGCAGTTGCAGCGCGCGGCGGTCGAGCTGGCCAAGGACTGGCGCACCGACAAGTATCTTCAAAAGCTCGAGGCGATGCTGATCGTCACCGATGGTGATCAGATCTACGTGATCACCGGCGCGGGTGACGTGCTGGAGCCGGAGCACGACGCCGCCGCCATTGGTTCCGGCGGAAATTTCGCGCTGGCCGCGGCGCGGGGGTTGATGGAAAAGACCGATTTCAGCGCCGAGGAAATCGCGCGCAAGGCGATGGCGATCGCCGCCGACATCTGCGTCTATACAAACGGCAACCTGACGGTTGAGGAAATCTCCAAATGACCGACCTGACCCCCCGTGAAATCGTTTCCGAACTCGACCGCTTCGTGATCGGTCAGAAAGAGGCCAAGCGCGCCGTGGCGGTCGCCCTTCGCAACCGCTGGCGGCGGCGGCAGCTGGATGCGGATCTGCGCGACGAGGTCTATCCGAAGAACATCCTGATGATCGGACCCACGGGCGTCGGCAAGACCGAGATCTCGCGCCGCCTGGCAAAGCTGGCGCGCGCGCCCTTCATCAAGGTCGAGGCGACGAAGTTCACCGAGGTCGGTTATGTCGGGCGGGACGTGGAACAGATCATCCGCGACTTGGTGGACAGCGCCATCACCGAGACCCGCGAATACATGCGCGAGGACGTGCGCGCCGCCGCCCAGCAGGCCGCCGAGGACCGCGTGATCGAGGCCATCGCCGGGGCTGACGCGCGTGAGCAGACGCGCGAGATGTTCCGCGGCAAGCTGCGGCGCGGCGAGATGGACGACACGGTTATCGAGCTTGACCTGGCCGACAATTCCAACCCGATGCCGATGTTGGACATTCCCGGCCAGCCGGGCCAGCAGATGGGCATGATGAATCTGGGGGACATTTTCGGAAAGGCCTTCGGTGGCCGCACGGTGAAGCGCAAGATGACCGTGGCCGAAAGCCATGACCTGCTGGTCGGCGAAGAGGCCGACAAGCTTCTGGATGACGACGCGGTGCACCGCGCCGCGCTGGATGCGGTGCAGGAAAACGGCATCGTGTTCCTCGACGAGATCGACAAGGTCTGCGCCCGGTCCGATGCGCGTGGCGGCGATGTCAGCCGCGAAGGCGTGCAGCGCGATCTGCTGCCGCTGGTCGAGGGGACGACGGTCTCGACCAAATATGGATCGATCAAGACCGACCACATCCTGTTCATCGCCTCCGGCGCGTTCCATATCGCCAAGCCGTCGGACCTGCTGCCGGAACTGCAGGGTCGCCTGCCGATCCGGGTTGAGCTGCGCGCCCTGACCGAGGGTGATTTCGTGCGGATTCTGACCGAAACAGACAACGCGCTGACCCGCCAATACACCGCGCTGATGGCGACCGAGCAGGTCACCGTCAACTTCACCGACGACGGGATCGCCGCGCTTGCCAAGATCGCGGCGGACGTGAATCAATCGGTGGAGAATATCGGCGCGCGGCGGCTTTACACCGTGATGGAGCGCGTGTTCGAGGAGCTCAGCTACACCGCGCCGGACCGGACGGGCGAGAGCGTGACCGTCAATGCCGAATTCGTGGACGCGAACCTGGGCGAATTGCTGAAATCCGCAGATATGAGCCGCTACGTTCTCTGACAGGTCGGGGCGTGGTGGCGCGGCGGGACGGAATTGCGTATTGCTCGGCAGGAACCCTTTGTTCCAACCGGTGATGATGTTGTTCAGAGCTTTGCTTGTCCTGATCCTCGCGCTTTCCGCCTGCGGCCCGCGGCCGGGGATCGTCCTGAAGCCGCAGGCCGGCAGGATCGGGCAGGAGGTGGAGGTTTTCTATTCCTCCACCCGCGCGCCGCAGGTCGGGCCGGATTACGGGATCGCGCGGGCCTATTCGCCGACCTACGGGCGCCTGGGCGTCTCGATTCCGCCTGGTCACACCAAGGGCACGCTTGAAATGACCGGCCGCTCGCCGGACCCGGCCAAGGATTTCACCGCCACGACAGAAACGGTTTTTGACGGCGCTCCGGCCTTTCGCAGGGCACTTTCGCAAGCGCTGCGCCGACAGTCCGGGAATACGCGCGAAGCGGTGATCTTCGTTCACGGGTTCAACAACACCTTCGCCGAGGGCATGTTCCGCCTGGCGCAGTTGCGCCATGATTTCGGGATCGAAGGCGTGGCGATCGGTTATTCATGGCCCTCCCGCGGCAACCCTCTGGCCTATGCCTATGACCGCGACAGCGTTCTGTTTGCCCGCGACGGGCTGGAAAAGCTGATCCGCGAGGTCAAGGCGGCGGGGGCCACCTCGATCCTTCTGGTTGGACATTCCCTTGGCGCGGAGCTTTCGATGGAAGCCATGCGCGACATGGCGATCAAGTCGGGCGCAGAGCTTCGCCGCGACATCGACGCGGTGATCCTGATCTCGCCTGATATCGACGTTCAGGTGTTCCGCGCCCAGGCCGCCCGGATCGGCAGACTGCCAGAGCCCTTCGTGATCTTCGTGTCCAAAAAGGACCGTGCGCTGGCCCTGTCCGCCCGCTTGACGGGCGAGAGGAACCGGCTGGGCAATTCCGACAGCATTAGCCAAGTCTCGGATCTTAGTGTGACGATGATCGACCTGACAGACTTTTCCAACGGGCTGGATCTGGGGCATTTCACCCTGGGCGACTCGCCGGCGCTGGTCCAGATCCTGTCGCAGCTTCCGGGCATCGACGCACTGATCAAGGGCGACACCGCCGGGCGCACGGACCTGCTGACCGGCACGATGCTGACCGTCCAGAACGCGACCCAGATCGTGTTGTCGCCGATCATGGCGGTCGGCTCGCAATAGGGCTTTTCATTCGGCTGTTTTGAAGGTTCTATCGCGCCCTGATGACCCTTATTCGTTTCATCAAGGACAATCTGCCCTTCCTGTCGGCGGGGTTCCTGCTGATGTTCACGTCGAGCTTCGGGCAGACCTTCTTCATTTCGGTTTTTGCCGGAGACATCCGCGCGGCCTTCGGACTGTCGCACGGCGCATGGGGCGGAATCTATTCGCTGGGCACCACGGCTTCGGCCGTCGTGATGATCTGGGCCGGCGGGCTTACAGATCGGTTCCGGGTGCGCGTCCTGGGGCGGGTGGTTGTCCTGATGCTGGTCGCCGCCTGCGTCGCCATGGCCATCGTGCCTGTCGTCTGGGCGCTCCCCTTCGTCATCTTCGCGCTGAGATTCTCGGGGCAGGGCATGACCAGCCACATCGCCGTGGTGGCCATGGCGCGCTGGTTCGTCGGCGCACGGGGGCGGGCGCTGTCGTTCGCGTCGCTGGGTATCGCGCTGGGCGAGGCAATTCTGCCGCTGACATTCGTGGCGCTTCTGACGATTTTCTCGTGGCGGAGCCTGTGGCTCGCCGCTGCCGCGCTGGCGCTTTTGATCCTGCCGGTGGTGATCCGCCTGTTGCGGCTTGAGCGCACGCCGCAGGCGGTGGCAGATGATGGGCAGAGCGCCGGGATGACAAACCGCCACTGGTACCGGCGCGAGGTCCTCTCGCACTGGCTGTTCTGGCTTCTTGTGCCGTCGCTTCTGGCGCCGGCCGCGTTTTCGACGGCATTCTTCTTCCAACAGGTTCACCTGGCCGAGACCAAGGGATGGGAGCATGTTCAGCTCGTCGCGCTCTTCCCGCTCTTCACGGTCGCGGCCGTCACCTCGATGACCGCGTCGGGCTGGGTGATCGACCGCGTTGGATCGGGGCGCATGATGCCGCTGTTCCAGCTTCCGATGGCGCTGGGGTTCTTCCTGATGTCGTCAGCCGAAAGCATCACCGGCGCGGCGGTGGCGATGGTGTTCATGGGGATTTCGCAAGGCGCGAATTCCACCGTGCCGAACGCGTTCTGGGCGGAATATTACGGCACCCGGAACCTCGGCGCGATCAAGGCGATGGCGACGGCGGTGATGGTGTTCGGGACGGCGCTGGGGCCGGGCCTGACGGGGGCGCTGATAGACCACGGCATCATCTTCGAAAAGCAGATGATCGCCATCGCGGTCTATTTCGTTGTCGGCGCGGTGCTGACCGGAATCGGCATTCGCCGGGCCCGGCCGTTGTTAGCGATGGCGACGTAGATAAACGTAATAGGCGCCGCTGCCGCCGTGTTTGCGATGCGCCGGCGTGATCTGAAGCACGGCGCCGGCGAGCGGCGCGCTGTTCAGCCATTGCGGCACCTGGTGTTTCAGCACGCCCCGCCGCACGGGCATCGGCCCGTCATCCGCCCCGTCCCGGCCCTTGCCGGTGATCACCAGGACCAGCCGTTTTCCGGCCCCGTGGGATTGCAGGATGAACGAAATCAGCGCCGGGTGCGCCTGCGCCAAGGTCATTCCGTGCAGGTCGATACGGCCCTCGGGGCTGATCCGGCCGCGCTTCATCCGCTCGAAGCTGCGGCGGTCCATCCGCACCGGTGCCTTGCCGAATCTCTCACCCAGCTCTGGCATCAGATCATGACCCGAGGACGGGGCAGGCGCCTTCTGCCCGACCTGGAAGCCCGAGATCGACGGCCGGGAGGCGGGCCGGGATTTTGGCTTTTTTGCCTTGTCAGGCTCTTTTCGCGACGAGTCTGATTGAAGCGGCACCGCGGTTTCGGTCACTTGCTGCCACAGCGCGCGGTCCTCGGGGCTCAGGCCTCTGGGCGGACGGCGGGCCATGGCTCACCCTCCCGGCAACGCCATGGCATAGGCGCGCTCGATCGGCAGAAGAACCACCATTCGGCCGGAATCGCGCACCCGACCCGCCTGGCGTCCGGCCGCATCGCCGGTGCCGAAAAAGATATCGGCCCGCTGCGGACCCTTGATGGCCGAGCCGGTGTCCTGCGCCACCATCAACCGGTGCATCGGCGCCTTGCCGTCCTTCTCGATCCAGACCGGCGCGCCGAGGGGCACATAATCGGGATCGACCGCGACGGTCCGCATCGGCGTGATCGAGCGGTTCATCGCCCCCAACGGCCCCTTGTCCGCGGGCACGTTCGCGATCTTGCGGAAAAAGACATAGGACGGGTTGTGCTGCATCAGCTCGCGGCCGTCCTGCGGATTACGGCGCACCCAGCTTCGGATCACCTGTGCCGAAACCTGATGCGCCTTGTAGATGCCGCGCCGCACCAGCTCCTCGCCGATAGAGCGATAGCGATGCCCGTTGGAGCCGCCATAGCCCACGCGCAACGCACTGCCGTCACGCAGGCGTATGCGGCCGGACCCCTGAATCTGAAGGAAGAAAACGTCGACCGGGTTATCGACCCACGCAAGTTCCAGACCGCGATTCCGCAACAGGCCGTCCCGCTCGATCTCCTGTCTCGTGTGCCACTGCTCCCCCGACGGCAAATCCGGTGGTTTGCGGTAGAGCGGATAGCGGAAGCGGGCTGTGCGATGGCGGGCGCCCTGCAGTTCCGGTTCGTAGTATCCGGTGAAAAGCGCGGGCCGTTTCCCGCCGATCAGGACCGGGCGAAAGAACATTTCGAAAAAGCCGCGGGCGTCGGGATGGTCCTGGGCCAGTTTGCACAGGGCCGACCAATCCGGGTCCGCAATGTCCGGGCAGGTCTTCGCGAAAACCTTCAGGGCGGCCTCGTGGTCATCCGCCGCCCAGCCGCCAAGATCATCGAAGCGCAGGATTTGCGGCGCGGCACCGGCGGAGGAAAGCGCCCCGCTCATGCCCAGCACCGCCGCGGCGGCAACGGCCCGCCAGCCACCGGTCATTCCCCCGTGGCCACCAGCTGCCAGTTGGGATCGTCCGAGCCCATGACCCGGGCGAACGTCCAGACGTCGCGCTGGCGTTTGATCTCGTTCGGGTTTCCCTCGACGATCTCGCCGGCCTCATTGCGGACAGCATAGGTCAACTCGCAGTCGAATCTGACGATAAGCTCGGCCTCGTTCGTGTCGCGGGAATAGTGAACCTCGACCAGGCTGAGGTCGCGCAGACCAACGAAGGTCGCCTCGACCTTCAGCCCCTGCTCTTCACGCATCGCGACGCCTTCGGAGAAGGATTCATAGACCTCATCGGCAAGAAACGGCTTGACCGGCTCGACGTCGCCATTCTCGAAGGCCATCAGGATCATTTCGTACGCACCCCGTGCGCCCGAGAGGAATTCGCCGACGTTGAAGGACGGCTCGGCCAGCTTCATCGAGGCCAGCGCCTTCGCAGCGTCCGATCCTTCGGGGACGTGATCGGTGATGTCGGTATCGACGCCGCCTTCGATCACCTCGAAGCCCCGGCGCGCCGATTTATCCGACTCTGACTGATCATGCGCGGGGACGCGTGGTTTTTCGAATCCTTCGCGCGTGCCCAGCACCGAGCGCAGGCGCAGAATCAGGAACACCGCAATACCGGCCAGGACCAGAATTTGGATGATGGCGGAACTCATTGGCACCTCGTTTAAGGCCGGGGGTTGGTGTTTTCACTTCATCGGACATATGTAAGACACGGGGTCGATCAAGTCCACCTGCGGCCCCGCGACGAAAGAGGCTTTGCCATGTGGCTTTTTCTGCTGTTTCTCGGCATCCCGCTGATCGAGATCGCACTGTTTATCCAGGTTGGCGGTCTGATCGGGCTGTGGCCGACACTGGCCATCGTGGTCATCACCGCGTTTCTGGGCACCACGCTGATGCGCCAGCAGGGCGCGCTCGCGATGAGCGAAATACGCGGCTCGTTCAACGATCTGCGCGACCCGACCGAACCTCTGGCACATGGCGCGATGATCCTGCTGGCCGGTGCGCTTCTGCTGACGCCAGGTTTCTTCACCGACACCGTCGGTTTTCTGCTTCTGCTCCCGCCGTTCCGCGCGGCTGCCTACCGCTGGCTTCGCAAGCGCGTCCATGTCGAGAGCTTTTCGGCCGGCGGGCCGCGACCCGGCCCACGTTCGCCGCGTGACCCGGCGTCGCGGACCGGCGACGTGATCGAAGGTGACTTCGAGGAGATCGAGCCCGAAAAGCGGGCCGGGAACGGACCGTCGGGCTGGACGCGGCATTGAGGCCCCATGGGTGACCTGCTAAAGACCGGCCAACCGTCCATCCTTTGCAGGAGCGAACCATGAGCGAAACCGAAACCACCGGGAACGGCGCGGCGGCGGCCGAGGCCCCGCAGGTCAGAATGCAGATCCTGGGTCAGTATATCCGGGACATGTCCTTCGAGAATTTCCTGATGCGCAAGGGCGTGACCGGCGAGGTCAACCCCGAGATCTCGGTTCAGGTCTCCCTCGACGCGAAGAAGCGATCGACCGAGAACCAATACGAGGTCATCACCAAGTTCGTCGTCAGCTCCAAGAACAAGGGCGACGGCGCGCAGCTGTTTCTTCTGGAGCTTGAATACGGGGGGATTTTCCACGTCGAGAACGTGCCGGAGGAACAATTGCATCCCTTCCTGCTGATCGAGTGTCCTCGCACGATCTTTCCCTTCGTGCGCCGTATCGTCAGCGACGTGACCCGCGACGGCGGCTTCCCGCCGTTGAACCTGGACATGGTCGATTTTCTGGCCCTCTATCGGCAGCAGATTGCCAATCGCGCACAAGCCGAAAGCGCCGAACACACAAGCAACTGACCTTTAGGCGAGCTTTTTCCACAAGGCGTCGTCGCCCAACGACTCGACCAATGCGGCGTGGGCGGCGGCTTCGGCGTCGGTCAGGCGCGGGGGCAGGGCAGTGGGGCGCGGAGCAGGCCGCCATGCCTCGGGCCGAGGGCCGGTGGCGGTGTCTTGCGTCAACTGGACGCCGAGCGCAAAGTCGGGCTGACGCCCTCCTATCAACTCCAAGTACACCTCTGCCAGGATTTCCGAGTCCAGAAGCGCGCCATGCTTCTCGCGCTGCGAATTGTCGATGCCGAACCGTCTGCACAGCGCGTCGAGCGAGGCCGGCGAGCCGGGAAATTTCCGCCGGGCGATCGCGAGCGTATCCTCGGCCTGCTCCCAGGGCAGGGGGGGCAGACCCATCCATTTCAATTCCGCATTCAGGAATTTCATGTCGAAGGCAGCGTTGTGAATGACCAGCCTGGCATCGCCCACAAAATCCAGGAAGGCCTGGCCGATCTGTTTGAACACCGGCTTGTCGCGCAGGAAATCGTCGCCCAGACCGTGAACCGCGAACGCCTCCTGCGGCATGCTGCGTTCGGGATTTATGTATTGATGATAGGTCCGTCCGGTCGGCAGGTGGTTCCACAGTTCCACGCCTCCGATCTCGACGATACGATCGCCCGCGGACGGCTCCAGACCCGTGGTTTCTGTGTCGAGCACGATCTCACGCATTCAGCCGCCTCTCCCTGATGTCCCGTATCACAGAGTGAACCGCCGCGCGGGCGCCTTCAAGAGTCAACGTCTCGATCACGTAATCGGCGCGGACGCGCTTTTCGGCATCGGGGACTTGTTTGGCCAGTATAGTCCTGAACTGGGCCTGGTTCATCGTGCCGCGTTCAAGCACCCGAACGCGCTGAACCTCCGGCGGTGCCGAAACCACCGCGACAGCGTCCACCCGGTCTTCGGCGCCGGTTTCGAACAACAGCGGCACGTCCAAAACAACGATGTCGTCGTCCGCGTGAGCGGCCAGGAACGCCTCGCGGTCCGCGGCGACAAGCGGATGCACCGTCGCCTCGATCCGCCGCAACGCCGCGGGGTCTGCCGCGATCCATCGTTTCAGTGCGGCACGGTCCACCGCGCCGCCCACCACGGCCTCTGGCCGCATGGCCGCGATCGCGGGTACTGCCGCCCCGCCTTTGTCATAGAGTCGATGCACGGCGGCATCCGCATCCCAGACCGCAAGCCCTTCGTCGGCGAACATACGGGCCGTGGTCGATTTGCCCATCCCGATGGAGCCGGTGAGCGCCAGACGGAAACTCATGCGCCCAGAACGACCGCTCGGGTCTTTTCGTCGATCTCGGGCCGCGTGCCGAACCACCGCTCGAACCCCGGGACGGCCTGGTGAAGAAGCATCCCCAGCCCGTCAACGACGGTGCAGCCCGCCGCCTCGGCCTCGACAAGAAGTTTCGTCCGCAAAGGTGAATAGACAAGATCCGTCACCACGGCCGAGGGTGACAACCCGTCGAGCGGCACGCGGAACTCCGCCTTCCCGACCATGCCAAGCGAGGTGGTGTTCACCACTGTCGTCGCACCTTCGATCATGTTACCCGCCTGCACCCAGTCATAAACCACCACCTTCGGGCCGAACTCGGCCCTAAGCGCCTCGGCCCGGGCACGGGTTCGGTTGCTCAGGCGGATCTCGGTCACACCGACCTCGGACAGCGAGGCGATCAC
>JBAVQZ010000617.1:0-1575 GCA_049694515.1 Paracoccaceae bacterium
AGAGGCGCTGCGCGAAACCGGCTACGTGCCGGAGCGTTTCGCCGAGGTCCGCGCGTGGATCGCCGGCGCGCTGGGCGGCGAGGCCGTGAACGCCTTCGCCACGCTGGCCGGCTGGATCGACGCGCAGGGCCTGCCCGGGCTGGTCGAGATGGGTGTCGAGCCGGCCCGGCACCGCGCTATCGCCGAGGCGTCGGCAAGCTCCTCCTCGATGAAGGGCAACCCCATCCCGCTTTCGGCAGAGGTGCTGGTGCGGGTGATGGAGCGTTCTTGACGCGATGTCCCTTTGAAACCCCCGCGCGGCGCGGATAGGGTGGCGCCGTTCACCATCCCGGGGCCCCGCCATGATCGCCTATCTCGCCGAATGGACGCGCAAGAAGGACAGCGCGTTCCGGTCCATCGCGCTGGCGGCGGGCGGCGGTGTTCGTCTGCCCTTCATCGGCCTGTCCTTTCGGCCCTTCCCCGAAACCGCCGCGCGGGCGCGGGCGGCGCTCGCCGTCGCCAAGCGACAACCCAATGGCGCGCTGGGCCGGGCGCTGAAATACCGGCTGATCTGGGCGCAATACAACTGGTCCCGGCGCTATTTCACACGCCATCCTGACCGGATGGCGGTTTGCTGGAACGGTCTGACCGGGTCGCGCCGGGTGTTCATGCAAGGCGCGCGCGACGCGGGCGCGGCAACGCTTTTCGTCGAACTGGCGCCGTTTCCGGGGCGTATCACGCTCGACCCGGCCGGGGTGAACGCGCAAAGCGCCCTGCCGCGCGATCCGGGCTTTTATCGCGGGTGGGCCGCCGGGGATCCGTCCCGGCAGGGGGACGATTGGCGCGCCCTGGGCAAAAACCTGACGGCACGCGTCTCGCGCCGGCAAGACGTCGGGCAAGGCGACGCGGCCGCGCTGAGCGAGGCGGGCGATTTCCTGTTCTGTCCCTTGCAGGTGCCCAATGACAGCCAGATCACCCTGTTCGGCGGCTGGACAGGAAGCGTCGCCGGCATGCTGGACGCGCTGGCCGAGGCGGCCGCCGCCCTGCCCGAGGGCTGGCATATCCGGCTGAAAGAGCATCCTTCGGCCCGCGCGTCCCTGGCCGCGCCGCTGTCGGCGGCGATCGAAAAGGCGCAGGGGCGTCTGGTACTCGACAACCGGACCGACACCTTCGCCCAGGTCGCGGCCAGCAAAGGGGTGATCACGATCAACTCCTCGGTGGGCCTGCAGGCGTTCTTTCACGACCAACCGGTGATCGTTCTGGGGCAGGCCTTCTTCGCGCTTCCGGGGCTCGTCACCGTCGCCGACAGCGCTACGGCGCTGCGCGCCGCGCTGGCCGATCCCGGCGCGCTGGGCTTCGATCCCGGCCTGCGCGGCGCCTTCATGACCTATCTGGACCGGGTCTATTATCCCCATGCCGAAACCGCCCCCGACGGCAGCGTGACGGTGGACCGGCAGGCCGCCGCCGGGAAACTGCGGGCGGCACGGGCGCAGGGCTAGGAAAGGCCCCCTTTCGCCCCATCCGCCTTTGCTATAAACGTCCCCGCCAAGTCATCAATGACCTCAGGAGAGCCAATATGGGCTACAAGATCGCCGT
>JBAVQZ010000618.1:0-3441 GCA_049694515.1 Paracoccaceae bacterium
GGGGACGGCTTCGTTTCCCTGGGAACCTCGGGCGTGCTGCTGGCCGCGAAGGATAGCTTCGCGCCCGCACCGGAAACAGCGGTGCATACCTTCTGCCACGCGATCCCCGGCACCTGGTACCAGATGGGGGTGATCCTGTCGGCCACGGACAGCCTGAACTGGCTGGCCGGCATCACAGGGCAAAGCGCCGGGGTGTTGTCGGACGAGCTGGGTGAGACGATCTCGGGCCCCGGGGGCTTGCGTTTCCTGCCTTATCTATCAGGCGAGCGGACGCCGCACAACGACAGCGCGATCCGCGGCGCCTTCGTCGGGCTGGACATCGGCGCCGGGCGCGCGGCGCTGACCCAGGCGGTGATGGAAGGGGTCGCATACGCCCTGCGCGACAACCTCGAGGCGCTGAAGTCCACCGGCACGCGGCTTGACCGGCTGCTGGCGATCGGCGGCGGCGCGGCCTCACCCTACTGGGTCGAGATGCTGGCCACGCTTTTCGACCTGCCCATCGACCTGCCCGAGAAGGGCGATTTCGGCGCGGCGCTGGGCGCGGCGCGCCTGGCCATGGTCGGCGCCACCGGCGCCAGGCCCGAAGACGTGATGACCCCGCCACCCGTCGCCCGCACCATCGCACCGCGCAGCGATCTCACCGACCGATACGCAGAAGGCTATGCCGCCTTCCGCCAACTCTATCCAGCGATAAAGGCCATTCAATGAGCACCGGATTTTTCAACGACGTCACCCGCATTCCGTTCGAGGGGCCCGACAGCGACACACCGCTGGCCTTCCGCCATTACGACCGCGACGAGGTGGTGATGGGAAAGCGGATGGAGGATCATCTGCGCTTCGCCGTCTGCTACTGGCACAACTTCGTCTGGCCGGGCAACGACCCGTTCGGCGGCCAGACCTTCCAGCGGCCCTGGTTTCCGGCCGACACGATGGAACTGGCGAAGCTGAAGGCGGATGTCGCGTTCGAGATGTTCACCGCGCTGGGCGCGCCCTTCTTCTGCTTTCATGACGCGGATGTGCGCCCCGAAGGCGCGGATTTCGCCGAGAATACGCGGAACCTCGAGGCGATCACCGACTATTTCGCCGAGAAGATGGAAGAGACAGGTATGAATTTGCTGTGGGGCACGGCGAACCTGTTCTCGCACCGCCGTTACATGTCGGGTGCTGCCACCAACCCAGACCCGGACGTATTCGCTTTTGCCGCCGCGACGATCAAGACCTGCATGGACGCCACGCACAAGCTGGGCGGCGAGAATTACGTGCTTTGGGGCGGGCGCGAAGGCTATGAGACGCTTCTGAACACCGATATCGGGCGGGAGGACGCGCAACTCGGCCGGATGCTCAACTTGGTCGTGGAGTACAAGCACAAGATCGGCTTCGACGGTCAGATCATGATCGAGCCGAAGCCGCAGGAGCCGACCAAACACCAGTATGATTACGACGTCGCCACCGTCTATGGCTTCCTGCGCCGCCACGGGCTGGAGAACGAGGTTAAGGTGAATATCGAGCAGGGCCACGCCATCCTGGCCGGTCACAGCTTCGAGCACGAGATCGCGCTGGCCAACGCGCTGGGCATCTTCGGGTCGATCGACATGAACCGGAACGATTACCAGTCCGGGTGGGACACCGACCAGTTCCCCAACAACGTGCCCGAGGTGGCGCTGGCCTATTACCACATCCTGCAGGGCGGCGGGTTCGGCAAGGGCGGCACCAATTTCGACGCCAAGCTGCGGCGGCAGAGCCTGGACCCCGAGGATCTGCTGCTGGCCCACATCGGCGGAATGGATGTCTGCGCCCGCGGCCTGAAGGCGGCGGCCGCGATGATCCAGGACGCGACCCTGCCGCAATTCGTCGAGGGCCGCTATGCCGGCTGGCAGGGCGATGAGGCACAGAAGATGCTTTCGGGCGGCTATGGGCTGGACGACATCGCGGCATATGTGGAGAAGGCCGGCATCAACCCGAGTCCGCGCTCGGGCAAGCAGGAATACCTCGAAAACGTCGTCAACCGGTTCGTCTAGGCCGTGCCGCGCGCCCTGCCAGGTTTGGGACGGGTCGACGGGCACACCGTCGTACAGGCACGGCTCGAAGCCGGCGATGTCGCCGTCACGCTGCTCTCGCTGGGCTGTATCACGCAGGACTGGCGGCTGGACGGGCAACCGGTGGTTCTGGGCTATGCGGACCCGGCGGGCTATCTGAAGAACCCGAACCATTTCGGCGTGATCGCCGGGCGCGTGGCGAACCGAACCGCCGGTGGACGGTTCATGCTCGACGGCAAACCGGTGCAGCTTAGCGTGAATGATCCGCCCAACCACTTGCACGGCGGGACGCGCGGGCTTGGCGCGCGCAACTGGCGGATGGAGGGGGAAAGCGGGAAGTCCCTACGCCTGAGCTATCACGCCCCGAATGGCGAGGAAGGCTATCCGGGCGCGGTGGATTTCACAGTGACGATTACACTTGCGGGCCACCGCCTGACCTATGTGATGGAAGCGGTCCCGGATCGCCCGACCCCGATCAACCTTGCACAGCACAGCTATTACAACCTGACGGGGGGCGGCCCGGTCTGGGATCACCGGCTGCATATCCCCGCGCCGCATTACACACCCGTGGACGCGAACCTCGTGCCGACGGGCGAGATCGCGCCGACCGCCGGAACGCGCTATGACTTCACCTCGCCCCGGACACTTGAACAGGCCGACCCCGACCATCTGGGCAGCGACATCAACCTGGTGCTCGGGAACGGGCGCGATCCGGGCCGGCCGTCGGCGACAGTCGAGGCCGGCGGCCTGGCCCTGCGCCTCTGGACGGATGAGCCGGGGCTCCAGCTTTACAACGCCATGCATCTGGGGCTGACGCCAGGCGGTCATGACGGACAGACCTATGACCGTTTCCACGGGCTTTGCCTGGAACCGCAGCATTTTCCGGACAGCTTGCACAATCCGGCGTTTCCGACGATCATCTGCTCACCGGAGCGACCCTATCGCCAGACGCTGACGGTGGAGATCGCCCCGAAAGAGGTGACCCGATGAAATCCGTCCTGTCCGGTGCCGCGTTTGCTCTTTTCACGGCCCTGCCGCTGATGGCCGACGCCCCCGTTCTGCCCGATGCCGATGCGGTGTTCGCGGAGCCGGATATGGCGAAGGTCAAGCTTGGACGGCTGCTGTTCTACGATCCCATCCTTTCGGGCAACCGCAACGTGGCCTGCGCCACCTGTCACCACCCGCGCTTCGGCACATCCGACGGGCTATCGCTGGGGCTGGGTGACGGCGGTATCGGCCTCGGCCCGGACCGCAAGCCCGACCCGCGGAATATGCCCGAGCAGCGCGTGCCGCGAAACGCGCCGGGACTGTTCAACCTCGGCGCGGCGCAGTTCACCCGGATGTTCCATGACGGCCGTCTGGAGGAGGACGCCTCGCGCCCCTCGGGGCTGCGCACGCCACTGGA
>JBAVQZ010000619.1:0-1930 GCA_049694515.1 Paracoccaceae bacterium
GGTGAAACCCTGCATCGCCGGCCAGTGCCGTATAGCTCTTGGTCGTTTCACTTGCCAGCAGACGCTTCTCGGCGGCCTTTACGGCGCGCATCACCGGCGTCTGGCCCTGCGCGTCGCGATAGACGCCGACGCCGAGGTCGATCTTGTCGGGGCGCGGGTCGGCGTGGAAGGTCTCCATCAGCTGGATGATGCCGTCTCGCGGCTGCGGCGTCAGGGTGCTCAGAATCCCGCTCATCCCTGCTCGACCTTGAGATCGCCGAACATCCCCCACTCGGCCCATGACCCGTCATAGAGGGCGTGATCTGTGCGGCCGGTCCGTTCCAGCGCCAGGCTGATTATGGCCGCGGTCACGCCCGAGCCGCAGGTGGTGATGACGGGCTTGTCGGGGTCCACCCCGGCGGCCGAAAACAACTTTTCCAGCTCGGCGGGCGCCTTCATCGTGCCGTCTTCGGCCAGCAGCGTGGCGTAATGCAGGTTCTTCGAATTGGGGATGTGGCCAGCGCGCAATCCGGGCCGTGGCTCGGGCACCTCGCCGCGGAATCGCTCGGGCGATCGGGCATCGAGGATTTCGTGATCGCCCAGCTTGGCAGCGGCGGCGACCTGCGTCACGTCCTTGATCAGATGCGCCTGTCGGCGGACCGTCATGTGCCGGTCCTTCACCAGCGGCGGCAGATCCTCGACCGGGCGGCCCTCGGCCTGCCATTTCGGAAAGCCGCCGTCCAGCACCGCGACATCGCGCTTGCCCATCAGACGGAACAGCCACCAGACCCGCGCGGCCGAGAACAGCCCCATGCCGTCATAGACAACGACCTGATGCCCGTCACCGACGCCCATCGCGCGCAGACGGCTCATGAATTTCTCGACCGGTGGGGCCATGTGCGGCAGGTCCGATCGCTGGTCCGAGATTTCGTCGATGTCGAAGAACCGCGCGCCCGGGATATGGGCCGCGTCGTATTCGGCCTTCGGGTCGCGGTTCATGTCGGGCATGTACCATGAGGCGTCCAGCACGCGCAGGTCCGGATCGTGCAGATGCGCGGCCAGCCATTCGGTGGAAACGAGCGTTTGGGGATCGTCAGCAGACATAGGCGCCTCCGGCAAGCGGGTAGTGCCCTTCTCACTACTGCGCCGCCGGGGGCGAGGCAAGGCCAGCGCAACAATGTTACCCCGGTGGCGTGCGCCTAGCCGTGGTCCTTGAGCAGGCGCTGTTTCTGGCGCTGCCAGTCGCGCTTGGCCGCCGTTTCACGCTTGTCCGCCAGTTTTTTGCCCTTGGCGATGCCGATCTTCAGCTTGGCGATGCCCTTGTGGTTGAAGTACAGCACCAGCGGCACCAGCGTCATCCCCTTGCGCTGAGTCTCGTTCCACAGACGCGCCAGTTCCTTGCGCGACACCAGCAGCTTGCGCTTGCGCCGTTCGTCATGGCCGAAGGTCTTGGCCTGCGCATAGGGGGCGATATAGCCATTGATCAGCCACAATTCGCCGTTCTCTACGCTGGCATAGCTTTCGGCGATGTTGGCCTGGCCCTCGCGAAGCGATTTCACCTCGGAGCCTTCCAGCACGATTCCGCATTCGAGGTCATCCTCGATCGCATAATCGAAACGCGCGCGCCGGTTCTCGGCGACGACCTTGTAATTGGGATTTGTGTTCGGTTTGGACATGGTTGCACGGATATAGGGGATCGCGCGCGGCGGGGAAAGCCGTGATCAGAGATCGGCGTCAGGCGGCACGTCCACCCGCGACAGCCACGGCTTGATGTCAACCAGCGGCGTTCCGTCGAAACAGTCGATCGCGTCGATGCCCACGACGCCCGCATCGCTGTCGATCGACGTGATCCGCACCGTGGCGAGCGAGATCGTGTTGGGCCGCGCAGGGGAGCGCAGCGCAAAGGTGCCGCGCGGACCGCTGGCGTGGCGCGGGTTCTGCACGATCAGGT
>JBAVQZ010000620.1:0-3668 GCA_049694515.1 Paracoccaceae bacterium
AGAGGCGCCGTCTCGTGACCAAGCGGTCAATCGTACACGAGGATCGCGTGGCCGACGCCGACGTCAGGAGGCTGAAGCGCGCTGCTTGCGATGAACAGGACCAAGGCCGCGAAATGAACCGCGGGTCGGGGTTCGTGCGCCGCTCCAAGTTGCGGGGCGCACGGTTGGCCGGGTCATTGCCGAGATCGATGTGGCGATCTCGCGGCCGAAAGCCGGCATGTCCCATTCCATCCTCTTCTCGCCAATGCCCGCGCCACCACGCTTCTTGCTTTCGCGGGCTGTTTTCCTCGTGGCGCGAAGGCATCGAACGGATCGGTGTCGCGCAGCAGACATAGTACCGGTGGTGTCGGCAGGCTGGGGGACGAGCCGGGGGTCGGTTGAAAGGACAGCGGTTCGCGAAATCTGAATACGCCGGCAGTTTGCGGAAAGACAGCGCATGCCCGATCTGAACATTACAATCTGCGCTGTCGAGCCGATTGCGGATACCACGGCGCACCGGGTCGCTCGCATTGGACCCAGACGAACATGAGCCTGCCAAGCGCGAATAAGAATGCGTCGCCGACTCGAGATGCGCAGCCTGCGGACTCGCCCAAAAAATCCGAATTGACATATCTTACTATTTTAATCAGGAATTGGCTGACAATCTACGACCCGTTGACCCAAAGACGAAGGACATGCGCCCGATGCCCCGCACCCTGCCCGCCGCGATCGCCGCGACGATACTGACCGCCCTACCCGCACTGGCCTCCGACAAAACGGACGTGCTGGATAACTATGCCGACATCGCCCAGGCGGCCTATGGGGACTCGCTTGCCGGCGCCAGGCGGCTGCAGAAGGCGGTGGAGCGGCTGATCGCCGAGCCCTCGGCCGGAACGCTTCATGCCGCCCGGCAGGCCTGGCGCGAGGCGCGTGTTCCCTACATGCAGACCGAGGCGTTCCGCTTCGGCAACGCAATCGTCGATGACTGGGAAGGCAAGGTGAACGCCTGGCCGCTCGACGAAGGGCTGATCGACTATGTCGATGCGTCCTATGGCGGGCCGACGGACGAGAACCAGTATGCCGCGTTAAACGTCATCGCGAACCCGCATTTCACCCTCTCGGGCGAGGACGTGGACGCGACCGAGATCACCGCGGACCTGCTGGAAAACACGTTGCAGGAGGCCGGCGATATCGAGGCCAATGTCGCCACCGGCTATCACGCGGTGGAGTTCCTGCTCTGGGGGCAGGATCTGAACGGGACCGGGCCGGGCGCAGGCGACCGCCCCTGGACGGATTACGTGCAGGGCGATGGCTGTACCCACGGCAACTGCGACCGCCGCGCCGCCTATCTGGAAACCGCAACCGGCCTGCTGGTGAGCGACCTGGACTGGATGACCAGGCAATGGGGCGACGAAGGCCGAGCACGCACCGCACTGACAGACGACCCGGAGGCCGGGATCGCGGCCATGCTGACGGGCATGGGCTCGCTCTCCTACGGCGAACTGGCCGGGCAGCGTATGAAGCTGGGGATGCTTCTGAACGACCCCGAGGAAGAGCATGACTGCTTTTCCGACAATACCTATGACAGCCATTTCTATGACGCGGTCGGCATCCGCAACGTCTATACCGGGCACTATACGCGCATCGACGGAGGCGTGATCTCCGGCCCCGCGCTGTCCGATCTCGTGGCCGAGGCCGCGCCGGAGGTGGACGCCGCGCTGCGCGACGACCTGAACGCCAGCGTCGCGGCAATGCTCGACATCAAGATCGCGGGCGAGGCCGGGATGGCCTATGACCAGCTGCTGGCGCGCGACAATCCGGCGGGTGAGGCGCTGATCACTTCTGCGATCAACCGGCTGGTCATCCAGACCCGTGGGATCGAGCGGGCGGTGGCGGCGCTGAAGCTGGACGGGATCGCGATCGAGGGTTCCGACAGCCTTGAAGACGAATCCGCCGTGTTCCAATAAGACGCCCCCGCCGGAGATAACCTCAATGCCCAGCCCTTCATCGCCGCGAAGCCGGGGCCGCGCCGCCGCTCTGGCGCTTTGCCTGATCCTGCCCCTGCCCGGCGCCGCCTCGCCGCAGGACTGGCCCGCCGAGTGGCGCGACAATCCGCATTTGCAGGTGATCCGGCGGACCGAAAAGGAAGGGCGGCGAATCCGCGCCGTGACCCGCCCGGCCACCGCCTTCTCCGCTCCGGAGAAGTTCGAGAAGAATTCCGCCGGCGCCGCCACGGTGCGCGCCCGGCCCACGGCCGACGCGTTTTCGCAGCCCTCTGCGAACATGAGCTTCGAGCGCGAGCTGGATTTCAAGGTGGGCGACGGGTTCTTCCGCCGCGTCTGGATCTCGGCGCCCTCCTCCACCCAGGCGTCGGACGGGCTGGGGCCGCTGTTCAACGCCCGCGCCTGCCAGCGCTGCCACCTCAAGGACGGGCGCGGTCACCCGCCGCAGAAGGGCGAGGCGGCGCAGTCGATGTTCCTGCGGATATCGGTGCCCGCCGACCCGGACGCGGAAATGGCACAGATCGCAGGCTACATCGCCACCGCGCCGGAGCCGCGTTACGGCGGCCAGTTGCAGAACTTCGCCCTTCCCGGCATCCCCGCCGAGGGAAAGATGGGTATCACTTATACCGATCAGCCGGTGACGCTGGCCGACAATACCGTGGTGACGCTGCGCAAACCGCATTACGCGGTGGAGAACCCCGGCTATGGCCCGCTGGCCGAGGACGCGATGCTGTCGCCCCGTGTCGCGCCGCAGATGATCGGCATGGGGATGCTGGAGGCGATCCCGGCCGATGACATCCTGGCCGGCGCAGACCCCGACGACGTGGACGGCGACGGCATCTCGGGCCGGCCCAACTTGGTCTGGTCGCGTGCCTACGGGCGGCCGATGCTGGGCCGCTTCGGCCACAAGGCCGGCGTGCCGACGATCCGCGACCAGGTCGCTTCGGCCTTCCACGGGGATATCGGGCTGTCCAGCCCGCTTTACCCCACGGCCTCGGGCGACTGCACCCCGGAACAGACCGCCTGCCTGGACGCGCCGGACGGCAACACCGGCTCGCAGGACGGGATGGAGGTGTCGGACGCAACGCTGGATCTGGTCAGCTTCTATTCGCGCAACCTTGCCGTTCCCGCCCGGCGCGACGTGGAGGATCCGCAGGTGTTGCGCGGCAAGCAGCTCTTCTACGACTCCGGCTGCACCTCCTGCCACCGGCCGAAATTCGTCACCGCCCGGCTGGAAAACCGTCCCGAGCAGAGCTTTCAGTTGATCTGGCCCTATACCGACATGCTGCTGCACGACATGGGGCCGGGGCTGGCCGACGACCGCCCCGAGGCGCGGGCGACCGGCCGCAAATGGCGCACCGCGCCGCTCTGGGGGGTCGGCTTGACCGAACGGGTCAGCGGGCACACGCTGTATCTGCATGACGGGCGCGCGCGGTCGCTGCTGGAGGCGATCCTGTGGCATGGCGGCGAGGCGGAGACCACAAAACAGCGGGTCATGGCCATGCCCGAACCCGACCGGAATGCACTTATCCGATTTCTTGGGAGCCTTTGAATGAAACCTTTTCTTGCCGCCGCCCTCGCGCTCGCCTGCTCGCCCGCGCTGGCCGATGTGACCGAGGTGGTCGAGGACCAGCTCCTGCCCGGCTACGCCGCCTCCGCCGACGCGGCGCAAGGCCTGGCGGACAG
>JBAVQZ010000621.1:0-1589 GCA_049694515.1 Paracoccaceae bacterium
GGGTCCGGCAGGCTGGCGTCGGGGCCGACGATCAGCACGACGCCCAGCACCCCCAGGACCAGCCCGCCCAGCCGGATCCAGCTGAACCGGTCGTTGCCCAGCCCCAGCGCGATGGGGAAGGCGAAGATCGGCACAAGCGAAAGCAGGATCGACAGGATGCCGGCCGGCAGATGCACCGCCGCCGCGTAGGAGGCCGCGTTCGGCAGAAGAGTTCCCAGAAACGCGATCAGGACGTAAAGCCGCAGGTGGCGCGGCGCTGCGGGAAGGCGTCTGCCGCGGGCGCGCATCATCGCGCCCAGCAGGACGGTGCCGATCACGGATTGCCAGAAGATGATGCCGAACTGCCGGTAATCGCCCGACACGGCGATCTTCGCCAGCGGCTGGGTGGCGCCCCAGCCGGCGCCGAGCAGCACCAGAAGGGCCACCAGCCGCCTCCGATCCGTCATGGCGCGGACGGCTCCAGCCGCCCGCCGTCGCGGATCATCCTGATTTTCAGCGCCTTGCCGGTGCGATCGTCGGTCTCGACATAAAGGCCCGCCAGCGTGGCCTCGCCGGTGGCGGGGGTAAAGCGGGCCTTGGCCATGCCGGTGACAAAGCGGCGCATCGGCTCGACCTTGTCCATGCCGATGACCGAATCGTAATCGCCGCACATCCCCGCGTCCGACTGGAACGCCGTGCCGCCGGGCAGGATCTGCGCGTCGGCCGTGGGAACATGGGTGTGAGTGCCCACCACCACGCTGGCGCGCCCGTCGCAGTAATGGCCCATCGCCATCTTCTCGGACGTGGCCTCGCAATGCATGTCCACCAGCACCGCCTGCGCCTGCCCGCCAAGAGGGTGCGCGCGAAGCACCGGATCGACGGCCGAGAACGGATCGTCGAAGGGGCGTTTCATGAAGACCTGCCCCAGAACCTGGGTGACCAGCACCTTGCGCCCGCCCGCGGCCTCGAACAGGCGCGCGCCGCGCCCCGGCGCGCCCTTGGCGAAATTCAGCGGGCGGATGATGCGCGGCTCGCTTTCGATGAAGGTCAGCATGTCCTTCTGGTCGAAGGCATGATCGCCGAGCGTCAGGCAATCGGCGCCAGCCTCAAGCAGGGTCTTGGCATGCGCCGCCGTCAGCCCGTGGCCCGAGGTCGCGTTCTCTCCGTTGACCACGACGAAATCAAGATTCCAGTCGGCGCGCAGCCGGGGCAGACGCTCCGTCACGGCGGCGCGCCCCGCGCGGCCGACCACATCTCCGAGAAACAGAATTTTCATGGCGTCATGGGTAAGTCGCGCCCCGCCGAAGAGCAAGCGAAGATGCCGTGTCGGCGGCGCGTGCCGCAAGGTCCGGCGCTTGTCGATGATTTCAGGACGACGCTTGCAGGGGGCGAGGCTATCGCGCCGGCCTGATCACCCCGTCTTCCGTCACGATCAGGTCGAGGGGCTGGTCGGTGGGCTCGGTCGGCACCTCGTCCATCTCCTGCCCGGCATATGCAAAGCCGATCGCGAGGGTCGGCCGCGCGGCGCGCAGCCCTTCCAGCGTGCGGTCGTAGAACCCGCCGCCATAGCCCAGCCGGAAGCCGCGCCGGTCGAAGGCCAGCAGCGGCAC
>JBAVQZ010000622.1:0-1771 GCA_049694515.1 Paracoccaceae bacterium
CATCGTCGGGGCCGGGCCGCGCGACCGTGACACGGGCCAGCCCCGCGCGCGCCATCAATTCGATGTCGGCGGCTTCCAGCACGCGCCCTTTCCTGAGGAACTTGTCGTTCAGCCAAACCGAGTGCGCCAGGATAGCGCCCCCGGCCTGTTCGACGGGAACGGGACCGAAACGCATCAGCCCTGCCTCAGGGTCCGGGTGATCTCGGCCATCACCGCGATGGCGATCTCGGCGGGCGACTTGGCGCCGATGTCCAGCCCCACCGGCGCGTGGATGCGGCCGATATCGGCGTCGGCGAAGCCCGCCTCCTTCAGCCGGGCGACGCGCTTGGCATGGGTGCGGCTGGAGCCGAGGCACCCCAGATAGAAGACGTCCGAGCGCAGTGCCTCGACGATCGCGGGGTCGTCGATCTTCGGGTCATGGCTGAGCGTCACGACGGCGGTGCGCGCGTCGAGGCCATATTCCGGCAGCACCTCGTCGGGGTAATCCTCCAGGATCGTTTCACCCGGAAATCGGGTGTCGCTGGCAAAGGCCGGGCGCGGGTCGATCAGCGTCGGGTCATAGCCGGCCAGGCGCGCCATCTGAAGCAATGGCTGCGCGATGTGAACCGCGCCGATCACCGCCATTCGCAGCGGCGGATTGTGAACGGCGATGAAAACGTCGCCCTCGAACCCCGACTTGTCCGAGCGAAAGCGCGCCGCGATCTCGTCGCCCAGATCCGGGTCCGAGGCGTCGGTCAGCCGGCGCTGCCATGTCTGCGTGTCCACCGCATAGGCAACCGGGTCGCGTCCTTCGCGGCGCGTCACCAGATCGGCCAGAAGATCCTCGGGCAGATCCTTTCCCACCGGCTCGACCATGACCCGGATCGTGCCGCCGCAGGCCAGGCCCACGGCGAAGGCCTCGTCGTCGCTGACGCCGTATTCCAGAAGGCGCGCGCGGCCGTCCTCCAGCGCCTCCAGCGCCTCGACGACCACGGCCCCCTCGACACAACCGCCAGAGACCGAGCCCGCGATCTCGCCCTCGGCGGAAATGGCAAGCTGGCTGCCGACGGGCCGGGGCGCGCTGCCCCAGGTCTGCACGACGGTGGCCAGTGCCGCCGGCGTTCCGGCGCGATGCCATTCAAGGGCGGTTTCGGGAATGCTGTCGTGACTGGCGCGCTTCATGGTCATTCTCCCTGCCCGGAATATGGGGCGGAGACGCGGGAGTTGCCAGTCGAAAAATTCACTGTCCCGGCAAGTTTAAGGCGCCGCGGGAGGGAGGGCCCGCGACGCCTTGCTCTTCCATGGACCAGCGGGAGGGAGAGCCCGTCAAGCCATCTGAAGCCGCATCGGGAAAACACGGCGGAAGACAATCATGCCCGGGCAGGGAGGAAAGTTTCGCCCGAAACACATTCACGATGGAATATGTATGTCGCACGCACGGATTCAACCTTGATCCAGGTCAACCGGGAAAAAAATTCGGCAGCGGCCGGAAATCGCGACTGCCCGCCCCGTGGTCACAAGCGCCGAACGGCGGCAAACCCTCTTGCATCCGGCTGCGCCACCGGGCTATGAGGCACCCCGACGGAGAGGTGGCCGAGTGGTCGAAGGCGCACGCCTGGAAAGCGTGTAGGCGGGAAACCGTCTCCAGGGTTCGAATCCCTGTCTCTCCGCCATTTCCCTTCGCGAAACAGGTCTCCAGATCCGGATGTGGCGGGGCTTTTCCTCGTTTCCGGGTTTTGTGGATCAGCCTATCCGGGAGCGAGGCCACGGCGGCCGGACCGATCTCCGCCCC
>JBAVQZ010000623.1:0-4795 GCA_049694515.1 Paracoccaceae bacterium
TATGACCGCTACTCGTTCAACGTGATTCCGGTGATGGGGCAGATCGTGGCGAAAGACCGGGACAGTTATCAGTATCTGGTCGAGTCGATCCGAAGATTTCCCGACCAGGAAAGATTCGTGCAGATGATCCGCGATGCCGGGTTCGAACAGGTGAAATACCGCAACCTGAGCATGGGTGTCGCGGCGCTGCATTCGGGCTGGAAGATCTAGGTGCGCGGACCCCACAATATCTGGCGGCTGATCCGCACCGGCGCCACGCTGGAACGCACCGGCGCCATGCGCGTTGTGCTTGAGGCGTTCGATGCGCCGCCGATCGTGCGAATTCCGGCGCGCGTGCTGGGCTGGCCGTTCAAGTGGCTCGGCTACAAGGGCGACCCGTCTCTGCCGCCGGCCACCCGCGCGCTGACGGCGCTTGGACCGGCCTATATCAAGTTCGGGCAGATCCTCTCGACCCGGCCGGATGTGGTGGGCGACGAACTGGCCGAGCAGCTGCGCGTCCTGCAGGACAAGCTGCCGCCTTTCCCGACCGAGGTGGCGCGGCAGACGATCGCGGCCGAGCTGGAGCAGCCTGTCGATGACTTGTTCAGCGACTTCAGCGAACCGGTCGCCGCCGCCTCGATCGCGCAGGTTCATCGCGCGCAGATCGCCGCCACGGGCGAGGATGTGGCGGTCAAGGTTTTGAGGCCCAGGATCGAGCGCGCCTTCCGCACCGATATCGACGCCTTCTATTTTGCCGCCGGAATCATCGAATGGCTTCTGCCCGCCACCCGCCGCCTGCGGCCCACCGACGTGATCGCGCATTTCGAGGGTGTGGTGATGGGCGAGCTGGACCTGCGGCTCGAATCCTCGGCCGCCTCGGAATATGCGGCGAATACGGCGCAGGACAAAGGGTTCTTCGTGCCGGAAACCTACTGGGCGTTGTCGAGCCGACGGGTCATGACGCTGGGTTGGGCCGACGGCGTGCCACTGGGCGACAATGCCGCGATCGACGCCGCCGGGCACGATCGCCGCGCGCTGGGCGAACGGGTACTGCAACTGTTCCTGGGCCACGCGTTGCGCGACGGTTTCTTTCATGCCGACATGCACCAGGGCAACCTGAAGGTCGGCGCGAACGGCGACATCCTCTGCTACGACTTCGGGATCATGGGCCGGATCGACGAATATACCCGCCGCGTCTATGCCGAGATCCTGTTCGGCTTCATCCGCAAGGATTACCGCAGGGTGGCCGAGGTGCATTTCGAGGCGGGCTATGTGCCGGCCGACCGTGACATCGACGAATTCGCCCGCGCCCTGCGCGCGGTGGGCGACCCGATTTTCGGCATGGATGCCTCGCATATCTCGATGGGGCGCCTGCTGAGCTACCTTTTCGAAGTGACCGAGCGCTTCGGTATGGAGACGCGGACCGAACTGATCCTGCTGCAACGCACAATGGTGGTGGTCGAGGGCGTGGCACGCTCTCTCCATCCACAGATCAATATCTGGCAGGTCGCCCGGCCGATCGTCGAGGACTACATCAAGCAGAATGTCGGCCCCAGGGCCTTCCTGCGGGACCTTTCGAAAACCGTGCGCGTCCTGGCACGGTTCGGGCCGCAACTGCCGCAACTGGCAGAGGCCGCGCTGGTGCGTCAGTCCGCCCCGCCGGCAGATCCGCCCCGCGCCGCGCCGGTGAATCCGCTCCTGTGGGTGGCCCTGGGCGCGGCGCTGACGGGTGGCGGAGTCTTTCTCTTCACCCTGCTCTAACCGCTCGGCCCCGCGCGCAGCGCCGTCACCGTGCCGGCCGCGACCTCGCTGCCGCTTTCCAGCACCAGCATCGCCTCGCCATCGGTCATTCGCGCCTCGGCCACTGTCGCGTAGACCTCTGCAGCTGTGACGCCGAGCGATTCGCCGTCGCTGAAGCTTTCTACCGCGAGACTGTATTGCCCGTCGGGCAGCGGGATGCCGTCGGCGTCAAGCCCGCTCCAGACGACCGACTCCTCGGCCGTGCTGGTGTCCAGCCTCTGCACCTCATGTCCCTGGCTGTCGCGGACCACCAATTGGGCGCGGTCCGCCCCCGGTTCGGGATGCTGGGTAATCGTCACCGGCTGACCCGTATAAACCGCCGGGGCTTGCACCCGTGCCTCCATCCCCACCCAGCCGGCATATTGCGCCAGGCCAGCGCCGGTCAGTTGCGTCGAGAGCCCCGAAAGCAACTCGTTGGTGCGTACCTGCTGCTCCACGCCGGAGAACGTGGCAAGTTGCACGGCGAACTCGCTCGAATTCATGGGGTTCATGGGATCCTGGTTCTGCAGCTGGGTGGTCAGCATCTTCAGGAATGTCTCAAAATCCGAGCTGATTGCGGTCGAGGCGCCCGGCGCCTCGTTGCGCTGGGTCGTGTTGACAGCGGCGGTTGTCGTGCCTGATACGTCCATCGTCGATCCTTTCAGATACGCAAGTCGAGCGCGCCCGTCGCCGGGCGAGTGGAAGAGGCCGCTTTCGGCGACGGAGGCGGCGGTGGCGGCAATTCTTCGCCACTATCCGACGTCGGCGCTGGCGATTGCGGGGGCGATTGGCGCTGTTGTCCGCCCTGGCCGAAATCGAACCGGATATCTCGGTAGCCCAGGTCACGGAATTCCTGGCCGAGTTGGTCGATGTGGCGTCGCATGAGGTCCACCGTATCCACGCGGTCCGCATGAATGGTCACGCTGATTCCATTGTCATGCGGTGTCAACGTCATGCGGAGCCTTCCAAGTTCCTCGGGGCGGAGCGTCAACTCGAGCTTCCCGTCCGGCGCCCGGTGGAGGGCGTCCGCCATCTGTCGGAGCGTCTCCTGCGACGGTCCCGGAGGAAGCGGTGCGGCGGAGGGCGCATGGCCGCGCCCGGCATCGACGGCAGGCGCATGCAGTCGAGTGGCGGACGGCGCCGCGATCTCCATCCTGTGCCTGTCATCCTCGCTTGGCGTGTCCGTCTGAAAACCGGCCCCGGTCACCTGTTGCTTTTCCTGGCCACCTGCCACAAGCCGATCTGGGCCCCGGGCGATCTGCCCGTTTGTTCGAGATTCCGCCGTGGAACGCACGAAGGCATCGCCCGGTTTTTCCGCGGCACCGGGGAGCGACCCGCCTGCGGGAGCGTGACGCGCGGATCGCGCCGCCGGATCCGTGCCAACGAAAGCGGGTGCAGCGGTTCGGCTTGAAATATTTATTGGCGTGGCCGCCTTGGGCGCCTTTTCCACCGTGAATGCCTTCGGATAGACCGACATGGTCTCTCTGGTGCCGGACGCCGTTTCCCGCTCCAGTCCATCGACCTGCGGAACCGGAATCTGCTTTGGAGAATGGGGATTCGGCGGATCTGTCGGATGCGTCGCATTCGTGCTGTCCGTCAATATGCGTTGCGCCATTGCAGCACGCGGATCAATTGCTGGATGAGGACGAGTTTGGAACGGAGTCGCTTTTCTTTTGACGGATTCGTTCAGCGTTTTGGACAGCGGAGTGCTGGACAAGGACCCTGCCGGGGGGCCTTTTTCACCACTCGCGCGGAACCGCGCCGGGCGCGGAAGATCTTGATCCGGGTCTCCTTCGGAAATGTCCTTTTTATTCAGCGCTGTTTCATGCGATTCAGGCGCCAACCTGCCCGGGTGGGGTGCGGGCATCGCGGTTGCTCCGGACTCGGGCTGCAGTCTTCCGAAACACAATGGGCCGATTTCGCTGCTCTTGCGGGGCGTTAGATTTGCGCCGGCAGGAACGATCGGTTCGATCTGTCGGGCTTTCGGCTCGGAATTTTCTGTTTCGACATCCTTGTGCGAACCGGCATTGAATACGGGAGCGGTCCCGGAAACCCGAGTAAGCGGCTCTTTCGGTGAAATCGTCTTTTTTTGTCCAGGGCGATGCCTCGCCTTGTCGAGGTTATCGGCGTGGGGTCGCCGGGCGCGCGCGATATCGTTTCCGTCGCGGTGCGCCGGCCCTGATGTGGGTTGCTCCGCTTCGGTGTCCGCAGACGCGCGCGCCGGCAAGTTGCTCTCGCCAAAATCACGGGAAGGCGTGTCTACGAGGGTCGCGGCGCCCGGGACGTCATGCCGGCCCGCATCAGGGGCGTCGGTTTTGGCGGATGTCGACGAAACGGGTAGAGGCGATCCGGTTGACGGCGAGGGCGTTCTGGCTTTCGACACCGTCATCGCGACGCGCTTGCCGGCATCGGCTTGCCGGAATTTTGATCGCACGTCCGGTGCCCTCTGCCTGTCCAACGAATCAGGAGCGTCGGTTCCAGAAGAAACCGGGTCAGACGGTCGTATAGTCGCCCTCCCTTGAAGCACCGCGGAGGCGGGCGGTCTCTTGCCCTCGTGGGGTGTCGAAGGGCCTTTGGACCCGCCAGTGGCCCGCACTCCCGGAGGTGCGGGAACCGGCATCGCAGAGGCCGCAAGCAGGATTGTGCCGGCGTTTTCGGCGGGGCCAGTGAGCGCAGGGGGATCCGCGTTTTCCGCGCGGCTAACGGCAACATCGCGTGCGACACCTTGCCGGTCCCTATCATCTCTTCGAAAGCCCGTTTTGTCCCCCTGCCGCGACGGATCCCCATCGGTGCCCGGACTGCCCGAAGGCGAGGCCAAGGCCGTGGAGTGCGGCCCTGTTTCGTCACTATTTGCCCTTTTGCGGCCGATGCCGGGTTTTTCGGACAACCCCTCGTCCGGACGCAGGGCGACGTACACGTCGGCGCCCCGGCCGGCGAATTTGCTCGCAAACGACTCGCCCGGAGAGCTCGGACTGTCCTGCACGACCCGCGATACTCCGGTTTTCGCGGAAACCTGCGGAAACAGGTTTTTCGGGCT
>JBAVQZ010000624.1:0-4434 GCA_049694515.1 Paracoccaceae bacterium
AGGCGTTGCCCGATTTCCGCCCGCAGCGTTGGCGGCACGACCGAAACGGTGTGCCGGCGCAGCGCGCCCGGCATCCAGAACACCATCGCCCCGACCACGAGCGCGAGGCCGGATCCCAGCAAGACCGCGCGCAGCCGCCCCTGCCTGGGACGCGCCCGTTCTATCGCTCCGATGACCTTCGCGATCGCGCCGATCATCACCTCGTCCTCGATCTCCAGAACCTCGCCGTCTTCGGCCCCGGGGCCGTAGAGCGCAGGGCGCGCGCCGGGGTTCAGCCGTTCGACCGCGGCGAGCGACCAGTGGGTCAGCGCCTGTTCGCGGGTATCCGAGATCACGAGGGAAGCATCACCGAATGACACAATCACGTCGCGCCGCTGCGCCTCGGGCCCTTCGCGCCAGAGACCGGGGCATTCCAGCCGTTGGAATTCTGAAAGCGCCGTCATTTGCGGCCCGTGGCCCTGCTCGGTTGCCTGAATGATTTCAACGGCATGATAGCGGGTCGCGCGGGCCGCCACAATGCGCGGCGGTCCGCGCCGGTCATCCCTTCAGCTCTTTCGCGCGTTCGCGCAACTGGAACTTCTGGATCTTGCCGGTCGAGGTTTTGGGCAGCTCATCGAACACAACGCGCTTGGGCGTCTTGAAACCGGCCAGATGCTCGCGCACGAAGGCGATCAGGGCCTCCTCGGTCACGGTTTCGCCGGGCTGCAGCTCGACGAAGGCGCAGGGCACCTCGCCCCAGGTCTCGTCGGGCTTGGCGACGACGGCGCACAGCGCCACCGCCGGGTGATGCATCAGGACCCCCTCCACCTCGACCGAACTGACATTCTCGCCGCCCGAGATGATGATGTCCTTGGCGCGATCGGTGATCTTGATATAGCCGTCGGGGTGACGGAACGCGACGTCGCCCGAGTGGAAATAGCCGCCCTCGAAGCTTTCCTTCGTGGCCTGCGGGTTCTTGTAATAGCCTTTCATCACCAGGTTGCCGCGCATCATGATTTCACCGGTCGTGCTGCCGTCGCGCGGAACGGGGTTCATGCGCTCGTCCAGCACCGTCGCTTCTTCCAGGATCGGCATTGCCACACCGGTGCGCGCCTTGATCGCGGCGCGCTCGGCCTGCGGCAGCTCGCCCCACAGATCCTCTTGCCAGGTGCATTCGGTGGCCGGCCCATAGGTTTCGGTCAGCCCGTAGACCTGGGTGACGTTGAAGCCCAGCGGCTCGATCTTCGCCAGCGTGGCTGCCGCGGGCGGCGCGCCGGCGGTGAACACCTCCACCACGTGGTCGAAGGGCATCCTGTCCTCCTCTTTCGCGTTGACGATGGCGTTCAGCACGATCGGCGCGCCGCCGAAATGCGTCGCGCCATCGACCGAGATCGCGTGATAGATGTTTTTCGCCGTGATGTCGCGGCAGCAGATCACCGTGCCGCCCAGTGCTGGCATCATCCAGGGGTGGCACCAGCTGTTGCAATGGAAAAGCGGCACCACGGTCAGCAGACGCGGGTGCATCACCATCCGCCAGGAAATGATCTGACCCATGGTCGACAGATAAGCCCCGCGATGGTGATAGACCACGCCCTTGGGCCGACCGGTCGTGCCGGAGGTGTAGTTGAGCGATATGCTTTCCCACTCGTCCTCGGGCATGATCCAGTCGAAGTCGGGGTCCCCTCCGGCCAGCATCTCTTCGTATTCCGCATGGCGCGTGCCGGGCTGAAAGCCCGCGTCATGGTCGGCCACTTCGACGATCTCCGGGGCGACCTCCTGCGGCATTTGCGAGATCGCGCCTTCGGCCACTTCCAGAAGGGAACTATCCACCAGAACGATCTTCGCGCCGCCATGCGACAGGATGTAATTCACGGTCTCGGCTTCCAGCCGGGTGTTGATCGCGTTCAGCACGGCGCCGCAGGCCGGCACGCCCCAGTGCGCCTCGACCTGGGCGACGATATTGGGCAGCAGCGTGGCGACCACGTCGCCGGGTCGCACGCCGCGCTGCGCCAACGACGAGGCCAGTCGGCTGACCCGTTCGCGCAATTCGGCATAGGTGAAGCTGCGCGACCGGTCGCGCAGCGCCTCGCGCTGGGGAAAGACGTCGGCAGCACGGTTGAGATGCGACAACGGCGTCAGCGGTGCATGGTTCGCGGCGCATTTCTCCAAACCGGTTTCATCGGCCAGCCAGCCCATCGGAACCTCCCTTTTCCAGCCCTGCTGCCGGGATATTGGCGGGCATGGGAGCGGTTGGGAAGGGGCAAACGCGTCTTGGCGCGGAGGACCCGCCCGGGTTAGTCTCGGGCGTATGATAATCTCGCGCGGGCGCCGCTATATCTTCGTCCACATCCCCAAGACCGGCGGCACGGCGATGAGCCTGGCGCTGGAAGGGCGGGCGATGGCCGATGACATCCTGATCGGCGACACCCCCAAGGCGAAAAGGCGGCGGCACCGCCTGAAGGGCGCGCAGGCGTCTGGGCGACTTTGGAAACATTCCCGACTGTCCGATATTCATGGGCTGGTAGCCCAGGCAGAGATCGAGACCTTTTTCACCTTCACGCTTGTCCGCAACCCTTGGGATCGGGTGGTGAGCTATTACCACTGGCTGCGGATGCAAGACTTCGATCACCAGGCGGTGACGCTGGCCGGGAAGCTCGATTTCAGCGGATTCCTGAACCATCCTCACACGCGGCTGAGCCTGGGCGCGGAAAGTTATGGCAGCTATATGCGCGACTTCGGCGGAACCGAACGCTGCCGCGCCTTTCTGCGTCTTGAGCATCTGGTGACCGATCTCGCGCCGCTCGAGGCGCATCTTGGATTCGCGCTGGCCGAACTTCCGCGGGCGAACGGTTCGGACCGACGACCCGACTATCGGGACTATTATTCGCCGGAAGATGCCGACCTTGTCGGGCGGCTATGCGCCCAGGACATCGCGCGGTTCGGCTATTCGTTCGACGATCCGCGCTGATTGTTGCTGCGCCCGCGGCAATGGCTGACCATGTTCGGGACCGTTCCCGTATGCCTTGCCAGTGCCGTATTCTTGTCCGAATTGGGTCGAAATCTCGGCAATCTTGCCTTGTTTTCTGGCACTTCCGAGGGGTGAGGCGCTGCCATGTCGACCGTCCCCGAGGAGACCGTGCGAGGGACCTAACGATCCGACAGGTCCTGCCCGCGCGGGAATAGCGGAAGGAAGCGGTATGTTCATGGGAAGAAGCCCCTTGTCCGGCGGAAAGGCCGGGCGCAGCTGGGGGGGACGGTCTGGGCAAGCCTTTGCCGCTGACGAAGACGACGTCATCTGGGGCGGCATGGCGGCAGGGCTGGCCGCCGGGTCGCTCGTCTCGACCCCCGAGGGGTGGCGACCGGTCGAAGGCGTGGTCGAGGGCGATCACGTGATGACCTTCGACGGCGGGATGCAGCGCGTCAAAAAGGTGTGCCGCGGAGTGCTGTGGCGCGCGGACGGGCCTTGCCCGAAACCGCTCTGGCCGCTGTTTGCGCCGGTCGACGCGCTCGGCAACGACCGTTCGTTGGTTCTGCTGCCCGAGCAATGTGTGCTGGTGGAATCCGACCTGGCCGAGGAGCTTTACGCCGATCCTTTCGCGCTGATGCCGGCGACCGCGCTGGACGGCGTGCTGGGAATCACCCGGATGCCGCCGCAGGCGGCGGTGGACGTGGTTTCGCTGGCTTTCCAGCGCGACGAGATCGTCTATGTCAACGGCGCGGCGCTGATCTTCTGCCCGGTCGAGGCGGCCGGCAACCCGGTGCCGCTCGACCGCTTGCCGGGTGCCGGGGCGTTGAGTGCCTATGACGTGCTGTGCGGGGAAGCCGCGCGCCTTGTCGCGCGCGAGCTTCAGGACATCGCCGGGCGCGAAACCTATGCCGCCTGAGCCTCGGGTGAGAACCGGCCATAGAACGTCTCGCCGCGTTTGGCCATCTCGCGCAGCAGCGCGGGTGCGGTAAAGCGGTGGCCATGCCGCGCGGCCAGCCCGTCGCAAAGCTCGACCGCACGCGCGGCGCCGATCATGTCGAGCCATGAGAACGGCCCGCCCGACCACGGTGCGAAGCCCCAGCCCAGGATCGCGCCGACATCGCCCTCGCGAATATCGGTCAGCACGCCGTCCTCAAGCGCGCGGACGGCCTCCAGCACCTGCGCGAACAGCAGGCGGTGCTGCACCTCGGCCAGCTCTGGCTGATCCGCGGCCACCGGGTATCGCGCGGCCAGACCGTCCCAAAGCCCGGTGCGCTTGCCCTTGTCGTCATAGGCATAAAAGCCGGCCTTCGCCTTGCGGCCCAGCCGGCCTTCGTCGGCCATCCAGAACAGCACCTCGTCCACGGCCTTGTCCGGATAATCCGCGCCCATCGCGGCCTTGGTGGCCTTCGCGATCTTGACGCCCAGATCGATCGAGGTTTCGTCCACCAGTTGCAGCGGGCCCAGCGGCATGCCGACCAGCTTGGCGG
>JBAVQZ010000625.1:0-1924 GCA_049694515.1 Paracoccaceae bacterium
CCCACGGAGAGTGACATGCGTATCAGGCCATTCATCGTAACGCTTCTTGGCGTCGTGATCTCGAGCACCGCCGTGTTCCTGGCGAAAGAGCAGCTTCTTGACGTGAAGGGCGCGGCCATCGCGGCGCAGGACATGGAATTCGTCAATCTCGTCGTCGCGCGAAATGACATAGATTTCGGCCAGCCGATCGACCCGCAGTCGGTCACCACGCAGAAATGGCCGCGCGAGGCGATGCCGGCGGGCGCGTTCACCGAACTTGCCGCGCTGACCGGCGGACACGGCGCCGATTTCCGCCGCGCCAAGGGCCGGCTTTTCGCGGGCGAGGTGATCCTGGCCTCGAAAGTGTCGGATTTCGGCGAGAAGGTCACGATCGTCCAGAAACTGGGAACGAACACCCGCGCGATGGCGATCAAGGTCGATGCGGTCACCGCCGTCGGCGGCTTCGTGACGCCCGGCGATTTCGTCGATATCGTTCTGACCGAGGGCAACTCGGGCGCGATGCGCGCCGTCACCATCCTGCAGAACATCCGGGTGATCGGCGTCGATCAGACATCGGAAGAAAGCAGGGACACGCCCGAAATCGCCCGCACCATCACCGTCGAGGTTACCCCGGACCAGGGGCAGCGCCTGGCGCTGGCGCAACGCGCCGGATCGCTCAGCCTGACGCTTCGCACGCTGGAAAACGTCGAGGACAAGCCGCTCGACATGGTGGATCTGCGCGATCTGCTGCAAGAGAAGTCGCCGGTGCCCGAGCCCGAGAAGAAACCCTCGATCACGGTCCGGCGCGGCAATGTGGTCGAAGTCGTGGAAATGAACTGACCTCCAGGGTCGCACCGCCCCCCGAAACCTCGCCGGAAAGGAGAGATCGTCATGTCTGCACGTCTGATACTCTCCCGTTTCGTCGCGTCCAGTGACGGCACGATCGCGATCCTTTGGGGCGTTTCCATCGTAGTGTTCTTCGGCCTGGCCGGGTTGATCTTCGACATCGGCCGCCTTGGCGCCTTGCAGGGGGAATTGCAGGCCTTCGCGGACAACGTCGCGCTGGCCGCCGCCGGAGAGCTGGACGGCCAGGATGACTCGATCACCCGCGCCAATGCCGCCGCAGCGAATCTCATCACCGACAGTCAAACCTTCGGATCGGGCACGCGCACGCTTTCGGGATCGGTCGATGTCACGCTGAACTTTCATTCCGACCTGCCCGCGTCGGATCTGACTCCGCTGGGGGCGGATGCGACGACCGATCCGCTGCAGGCCGCCTTCGTGCAGGTCGAAGTCTTTCCACGATCGCTGCCGATGGCCTTCGTCTCGGCGCTTGAGCGGTTGCTCGGGCAGGGCAACGACCCCGTGATTGCCCAGGTGGGGGCCGAGGCGGTGGCGGGCTTCACGCAGGATGCCTGCGACATCACCCCGCTGATGTTCTGCCTTCCAAGCGCCGATTTCACCGCGCGTCCGGGCGCGGCGAACTCGGCTGTGGGCAGGATGATCCGGATCCGCAGCGGCGGCCAGGGCGCGGCCTGGGGGCCCGGCGATTTCGGCTTCCTCGATCCGTCCAACGCAGACCTCGGCGCTACCTGCAGCGGAAAGAACGGCGTCAACCTGATTGCATGTCTGGTGGGGGCCGAGCTGCATGTGACCCAGTGTTATTCGCAGCGCGGGGTGGATACCGAACCGGGCCAGAAGGTCGGGATCGAAGACGCGATCTTCAACGTCCGCTTCGACATCTACAAGTCCACCATGAACGGCGAGAAGAACAGCCCGGACTACCCGCCCGCGCCCAACGTGCTGTCCGGCCTCGTGCCGAAGGGCGGCAAGTCCTGTATCGGACAACAGGAACAGATCTCCCCCGACACGCTTGCCCTGCCGCGTGACAACTGCTTCGCCAGCAATTCATGCGACGAGAACAACCGCTTCGGCGATGGCGACT
>JBAVQZ010000626.1:0-2057 GCA_049694515.1 Paracoccaceae bacterium
GGCCCCTGTGGTGCGCGAGGTGACGGCCGGCGATGCGGGTATCGTGCAGGCGATCGACGGCGAGGCGCTGGGCCTCGCGGTCGTAGAGCTTGGCGGCGGACGAAAGCGCGATGGCGACAAGATCAACCCTTCGGTCGGTTTGTCCGAACTCGCCGCGCTGGGCGAGGCGGTGACCCCCGATCTGCCGCTTGCGTTGGTTCATGCCGCCAATGCCGACGCTGCCGAAGCGGCTGCGGCGGCGGTGCGCGCGGCCTTCACCCTGGGCGAGTCACACCCCAACATTCCGCCGCTGGTGCATCGCAGGTTACGCTGATGGCGCGGGCGTTCCTTGTGGTGATGGATTCGGTTGGATGCGGCGGCGCGCCGGATGGCGACGCCTTTTTCAACGCGGGTAAGCCCGACACCGGCGCAAACACGCTGGCCCATATCGCACAGGCCTGCGCCGAAGGGCAGGCCGAGCAAGGGCGCAGCGGCCTGCTGCGATTGCCGAACCTCGACCGCTTGGGGCTGGGTGCGGCGATCGAGCTTGCCTCCGGTGCCGAAACGCCGGGCTTGGGCGCGCCGCCCGAGGGGCTTTGGGGGGCGGCCACCGAAGTCTCGCCCGGAAAGGATACGCCTTCGGGCCATTGGGAACTGGCCGGCGTGCCCGTGCCGTGGGAGTGGCATCACTTTCCCGACGCGGTCCCGGCCTTTCCCGATGACCTGGTGGCCGAGGTGTGCAGGCTGGCCGGGACCGACGGCATCCTGGGAAACTGCCACGCCTCGGGCACGGCGATCCTGGAGGACCTGGGCGAGGAGCACATCAAGACCGGCTGGCCGATCTGCTATACCTCCGCCGACAGCGTGTTCCAGATCGCCGCGCATGAAGAGGCGTTCGGGCTGGACCGGCTGCTGACCCTGTGCCGCGACCTGGCGCCAACGCTGCACGCGATGAAGGTGGGCCGGGTGATCGCGCGGCCCTTCGTCGGTAGCGCCGCCAAGGGGTTCACCCGCACAACCAACCGCCACGACTACGCCATCGCACCGCCGGGGCCGACCCTGTGCGACCGGGTGCGCGCGTCTGGCGGAAAGGTTCACGCGGTCGGCAAGATCGGTGACATCTTCTCGATGCAGGGGATCGACGACGTGCGAAAGGGCTCCGATACCGAACTGATGGCGCATATGGAGACGCTGATGGACGAGGCCGAGGAGGGCAGCCTGACCTTCGCCAATTTCGTCGAGTTCGACAGCCTGTATGGGCACCGGCGCGACGTGGCCGGCTATGCCCGTGCGCTGGAATGGTTCGACGCCGCGCTTCCCCGGCTGTTCGGCAAGGCCCGAGACGGCGATTTGATACTGTTCACCGCCGACCACGGCAACGATCCGACCTGGACGGGAACCGACCACACGCGCGAGCGTGTGCCGGTGCTGGGGCACGGGCTGGGGCCGCTTCGCGTCGGGCTGATCGGCTTCACCGATGTGGCGGAGTTGGTGGCCGGGCATCTGGGCATTGCCGCCGCGCGCAAGGAAACGGACCGGTGAGCGTGGTCTCCCTTCCCAAGATCGAGCTGCACCTGCATCTCGAAGGCGCGGCGCCGCCCGGCTTCATCCGCGACCTGGCCAAGCTCAAGCACATCGACATCGCCGGCATTTTCGAGCCGGATGGAGGCTATGCCTTTCGCGATTTCCCGCATTTCCTTGAGGTCTACGAGGCCGCGACCGCCACCTTGCAAACGCCGGAGGACTATTACCGCCTGACGCGCGCCGTTCTGGCCGAGAGCGCGGCGCAGGGGGTGATATATACCGAAAGCTTCCTGTCCCCCGATTTCTGCGGCGGGCGTGACGTGTCGGCGTGGCGCGAATACCTGCACGCCATCCGCGAGGCCGCTGCCGAGGCCGAAAAGCGCGACGGCATCGTCATGCGCGGGATTGTCACCTGCATCCGCCATTTCGGCCCCGACAAGGCCAGGCAGGCGGCCCTTTGCGCGGCGGAGACCGCCGGCGACTGGCTGACCGGCTTCGGGATCGCGGGGGACGAGCACGCCGGCCGGCCCGGCGATTTCGCCTATTCCTTCGAC
>JBAVQZ010000627.1:0-5107 GCA_049694515.1 Paracoccaceae bacterium
GCACCGGCCAGCCGGCCGACCGGACGCGACAGCCGCTCGGCGAACCAAAGGCCCAGCCAGACCGCCGCCAGGATCAGAATCACCGCGAAGCCGAGATAGAGCAGCCCGAACTCGAACAGGATCCGGCCCCGGTCGTTTTCCAGCTGCTGATAGAACTGTGCCGTGGCCTTGGTGTCGTCCAGCAGGCTGAGGATGTGCCCGTCCACCTTGCGCGAGACATAGAGAAGCCGGTCGACATAGGCGTTCAGATCGACCAGCGCGCGGTATTCGTTGTTGTCCCAGTCCTCGATGATGACGGTTTCGCCGTTCTGGGCACGGGCGATCTCGTCATCGGTGGGACGTTCGTAGTCGAACAGGTAAGAGCGGTCGCCGCGCGCCTTGATCTGGCCGTTCGCGTCGATCACGAAAGCCTCCTTGAGGCCGCGCTGGACCTGCCCCTGCGCCTGGCCCAGAAGCTGCCGGATCTCGCCGTCGGAGAGGAAGAATGTGGATTGCCGCGCCGAGTCCAGGTAGTTGGCCACCGCATCGGCATCCTCGGACAGCCCGTCGCGGTGTTCCTGCTCATAGGCCTGCGCCGCGGCGAGCGACGTGCCGACGACCGAGCGCACCCTGTCCGAAAACCACCCCTCCAGCCCGACATTCACGGTCAGCACGGCAAAGACGGCGACCAGCACGGTGGGAATCAGCGCGATCAGCGCGAAAACCCCGGTCAAGCGCAGGTGCAGGCGCGAGCCGGCCGATTGCCGCCGCCGCGCCGCCACCATCTGCGCCACCCGCTGCAACACCAGCGCGGCCACCACCAGCACATAGACGAGGTCGGCCAGCAGCACCAGGCGCAGCCCGCCCGCCGACTTGCCCTGGTCCAGGGGGCCCAGCATCAGCAATGTCGCGATGGCAAGGACGGGTCCGAGGATCACCAGCCCAAGCGTTGCCGCGTTCTGCACACGGCGCTGGCGGCGCAATTGCACCAGCCGCTCCCAGGTTGCGCTCGGCGCAGGGCTTCGCACCACCAGCCTCTTCACATTCTGCCGCCTTGCGCGGCTTACCGTCAGAATCGGCGCGTCCCGCGCAGCCTGACACCGTCGGGACACACCCCGTGTTGCCGTTTTACATCAATTTGCGGCGGCGTGTCACGTGAATATCAAGGTCGGTTATCTTCTTTCGCAGGGTATTGCGGTTAATGCCCAGCAGATCAGCGCATTTCGCCTGGTTTCCGCCGGTGGCATCCAGCGCGATCTCGATCAGCGGCAGCTCCATCTCGCGCAGGATACGCGAATACAGCCCCGGCGGCGGCAGCACCCCGCCGTGCAGATCGAAATAGCGCCGCAGATGCTTGCCGACCGAGGCGGACAGCTTCTCGCCCTCCGAGCCGCCCATCAGCGGCTCTATCTCGGGCTGGCTGCCCAGCACCATCTCGACCTCGGCCCGCGTGATGATCTCTTCCGAGGAGGTCACGACAAGCCGGCGGATGGTATTTTCCAGCTGCCGCACGTTGCCCGGCCAGCTATAGGCGCGGATAAGTTCCATCGCGTCGTCGGAAAAGCGGCGCAGCGCCATCCCGTCGCGCTCGGCCCGGGCCAGGAAATGATCGGCCAGCAGCGGGATGTCATCGACACGCTCGCGCAGGCTGGGCACGTTCACGGTGACGCCGCCAAGGCGATAGAACAGGTCCTGGCGGAAGGCGCCCGCCTCCATCCGGCTCATCAGGTCGGTCTGGCTGGTGGCCATCACCCGAGGCGAGGTGTCGGTCAGCCCGTCCAGCATCCGAACGATGCGCGCCTGCGCCTCGGCATCCAGATCGGATACCTCGTCGAACAGGATGGAACCGCCGCGCGCCCGCGCCAGAAGGTCCGACGGCCCGTCCACCCCGGCCAGGTCACTGGCCGCGGCCGTGACGAAAGGCAGGCTGCGCCGGTCCGAGAAATCGTGAATCGCGCGCGCGATCAGCGACTTGCCGGTACCGCTTTCGCCGGTGATCAGCACCGCCAGGTCGGTGTTCATCACCCGCGCCACCAGCCTGTACAGCGCCTGCATCTGCGGCGTCCGGCCGACCAGCGGCAGATCCTCGCGGGCCTCCTGCGGGATCTCGCTGCGCGGGGCCGGGGCGCGCCGCTTGGTTTCCAGCGCGCGGGCGGCGCGCTTCATCAGGTCCGGCAGGTCGAAGGGCTTGGGCAGATAATCGTAGGCTTCCGCCTCGGCCGCCTGGATCGCGGTCATGATCGTGTTCTGCGCCGAGATCACGATAACCGGAAGGCCGGGTCGCTCCTGCCCGATCTTGGGCAGCATCTCCAGCCCGTTGCCGTCGGGCATGACAACGTCCGAGATCACCAGATCGCCCTTGCCCTCGTCCACCCAGCGCATCAGCGTCGTCAGGCTTGACGTCGCATGCACCTTGCAGCCCGCCCGCGTCAGCGCCTGGGTCAGAACCGTGCGGATCGTGCGGTCGTCATCGGCGACCAGAACCGTGCCATCCATTACTCGTCCTCCGGTTTCGTCGGGAGTTTCATGCGTTCACCTCTTTCGGAACGACAGGCAGCGAGATGCGGAACACCGTGCGTCCCGGCACCGAATCCACCGCGATCAGCCCGTCATTGTCGGCGATGATCTTGGACACCAGCGCCAATCCCAGCCCGGTGCCGTTCTCGCGGCCCGAGACGAAGGGCTCGAACACGTCGCCGGCGATCTCGGGCGGCAGGCCGGGGCCGTCGTCGATGATCTCGACCTGGAGCGGCACCGACACGCCCGAGCCATCCTCGCGCCGGCGGCGCAGCGCCTGGTCGTAAAAGCTCCGAAGGCGGATCGTTCCGCCGCCGCCGGGGCCGCCCGCCGCCTCGGCCGCGTTCTTCAGAAGGTTCAGGAACACCTGCAACAGCTGGTCGCCATCCGCCCATGTCGGCGGCAGCGAGGGGTCGTAATCCTCGATCAGCTTCATCTCGGCGGCGAAGCCCACCATCGCCGACTTGCGCGCCCGGTCCAGCAGGTCGTGCAGGTTGACCGCCTTGCGCTCGGGCGCGCGCAGGTTGCCGAACTGCTCCACCTGCTCCAGCAGTTTCACGATGCGACGGCTTTCGGCCACGATCAGGTCGGTCAGTTCGCGGTCGTCTGCGGACAGGTTCATCGACAAGAGCTGCGCCGCCCCGGTGATGCCCGCCAGCGGGTTCTTGATCTCGTGGGCCAGCATCTCGGACATGCCGATCGCCGACTTGGCCGCCGATTTCGAGCTTTGCGCCCGTCCCAGCCGCTCGGCGATCTCGCGCGGGGAAATCAGCAGCAGCAGCGTGCCCTCGTCCTCGCGCAGCGGTGCGACCTGTATGTTGCATTGAACCGCCGGGCGATCCGGGGGCGCGACATCGACATTGTTGATGACCACCTCGGAATGGTTGGTGCGGACGCGGTCGAACACCTCGTCCAGCAGCGCATCGACCTTGAGCTTTTCCCAGACCTGCGCGCCCTTCACCGAGCGGATCGAGTTGTTGACGAACTGCTCGGCCGCCGGGTTGATCTCGGAGATGCGGTTGTCGGCATCCAGGATGAACGCCGGCAGGGGCAGCGCCGACCAGATGATGTCGCGCTCATCGGTCATGCGGCCCGCCTTTCGCCGCCGGACAGGGCCTCGCGCAGAAGCGCCGGCACCCGGTCGGGTCGCGGTTCGGTCAACACCGCGCGGCGCAGCCCGGCGGGCGTGCCGGCCTCGTCCATGTACCAGCCCAGATGCTTGCGCGCGACGCGGCCTCCCAGAGCACTTCCGTAGAAGGTCAGCATCGCCTCGTAATGCCCTGCCACCATGTCGAAAAAATCATTCCCGCGCGGAATGACCGGTGCCTTCGCGCCAAACAGCGACGCGGCGATTTCGGCCAGCGCCCAGGGCCGCCCCTGCGCGCCGCGCCCCACCATCACGCCGTCGGCCCCGGATTGGCGCCGCGCCTCGCGCGCGCTGGCGACGCCGGTAATGTCACCGTTGGCGATCACCGGGATCTCCACGGCCCGCTTCACCGCACGGATCGCGGCCCAGTCGGCGCGGCCCTTGTAGAACTGGCAGCGGGTGCGGCCATGGATCGTGATCATCGCGATTCCGGCGGCCTCGGCCCGGCGGGCCAGGTCTGGCGCGTTCAGCAGATCGTCGTCCCAGCCCAGCCGGGTTTTCAGCGTGACGGGCAACGACACCGCACCCACCACCGCCTCGATCAGCCCCAGCGCGTGGTCGAGATCCTTCATCAGGGCCGAGCCGCTGGCCCCGGAGCCGCTGGCGCTGGTCACCTTCTTGGCCGGGCAGCCCATGTTGATGTCGATGATGCGGGCGCCGTTGCCTTCGACCATCCGCGCGGCCTCGGCCATCCAGCGCGCCTCGCGCCCGGCCAGCTGGACGGCGGTGTTTTCCAGCCCGAAACCCAGCTCGGCGCGCTCGCGCACCCCCGGCTTGGCCTGCACCATCTCCTGGCTGGCGACCATCTCGCTGACGACCAGCCCGGCGCCGAAGGACGACACCAGGTTGCGGAACGGCAGATCGGTGATCCCCGCGAGCGGCGCGAGGAAAACGGGCGGGTCGAGCGCTCTATCTGCCACCTGAATGGTCAAGTGCTTAATCCTTGTGCAACCAAGTCAGGACGTAATGCGCCCCGCGCGAAAAGGCAAACCGGCGGCCCCGGAAATATCACCGGAAACAGATCCTGCCTATTTTTTGTGCGTCCCGCCGGGGCAATCTGCTGCGTTGCACCGCCGCGCGGCAACGCATAAACGAGGGTACAGGCAAGACGGGACCGCCATGCAAAGCGCTGCCATCATCGTCGCCGCCGGACGCGGGGTTCGCGCGGGTGGAGAAACTCCCAAGCAATATCAGATGCTTCGGGGCCGGTCCGTGCTTGCACGCACGCTCGCGGCCTTCTCCACGCATCCGCGCATCGCCCAGATCGTCGTGGTCATAGCCCCCGGCGACGAGGCGCTTTTCGCCCGCGCCCTCGGCCCCGCGACCGAGGGCGTGACCTGCGTAATAGGGGGGGAAAGCCGGGACGCCTCGGTCAAGGCGGGGCTGGCGGCGGTGTGGGACGGGATGCAGGCCGTCCTGATCCATGATGCGGCCCGACCGCTGCTGCGCGCGGCGCTGATCGAC
>JBAVQZ010000628.1:0-3215 GCA_049694515.1 Paracoccaceae bacterium
CTCCGCCATTTCCCTTCGCGAAACAGGTCTCCAGATCCGGATGTGGCGGGGCTTTTCCTCGTTTCCGGGTTTTGTGGATCAGCCTATCCGGGAGCGAGGCCACGGCGGCCGGACCGATCTCCGCCCCCCTTCGACGGCAAGCGGGTCCCTTGCGCTTCGGCCGGGCAGATCGACGCCCGGCCAGTGTTCGAACGCCTGCGCGGAGCGGTCAAGCTCCCGGCGCCTGACGGACTCGTGATCCTCAGTGCGTTGCCATATGCCCGCGTTCCGGGCATCTGCTGGTCAAAATGTCGCACCAGAATGATCGCGGGGACTGGAAATGCCGGGACGGAATGCGCCGCTTCGACGACGCAGCAGCGTCCGCCACGCGGCCACGGCTGTCATTTCCCGCCTGATCGTGCTGTGCTTGTCGCCAACGCCTCTTCCGCCCTTTTCCCCGGATTGACCAGATGCCGCTGAATTTCCTGAAACGCCGCAAGGTCTATTCCCGCTGGAAACGGCCCGCCAGGTTCGACCGCAACCTGGTCGTCATCGGCGCCGGGGCGGCCGGCCTCGTCTCGGCCTATATCGGCGCGGCAACGAGGGCAGAGGTGACGCTGGTCGAGGGCCACAAGATGGGCGGCGACTGCCTGAACTACGGCTGTGTGCCCTCCAAGGCGCTGATCAGGAGCGCGAAGCTCGCCCACCAGATGCGTCATGCCGATCGTTACGGGCTGGAGGCCGCCGTTCCCCGGTTTTCCTTCGCCGGCGTGATGGATCGGGTTCACCGTGTGATCGCCGAGGTCGCGCCGCATGACAGCGTCGAGCGCTATACCGGTCTGGGCGTCGAGGTGTTGCAAGGCCATGCCACGCTGATCGACCCGTGGACGGTCGAGATTGCGCTGAACGGCGGCGGCACGCGGCGGCTGACCACCCGGTCGATCATCATCGCCACCGGTGCCGCGCCCGTCGTGCCGCCGCTGCCGGGGCTCGACGAGGTGGGCTATCTGACCTCGGACACGCTGTGGGACGCGCTGAAAGACCGCGAGGCCGCGCCGAAACGGCTGGTCGTGCTGGGCGGCGGGCCGATCGGGGCGGAGCTGGCGCAGAGCTTCGCGCGGCTGGGCTCGGACGTGACACAGATCGAAATGGCCCCGCGCCTCATGATTCGCGAGGACGAGGAGGTCTCGGCGCTGGTCAGGGAGTCCCTGGAACGTGACGGCGTCCGCGTGCTGACCGGCCACAAGGCGTTGGCCTGCGGCGTGAGCGACGGCAACAAGTGGATCGAGGTCGAGCATGATGGCGGCAAACGCCGGATCGAGTTCGACGAGATGATCGCAGCCGTCGGCCGCACTCCGCGGCTGACGGGCTTCGGGCTGGAGGATCTGGGCATCCCGGCGGACCGGGTGGTGGAGACGAACGCGTTTCTCGAGACGCTCTATCCCAATATCCTGGCCGCGGGGGACGTGGCAGGCCCTTTCCAGTTCACCCACACCGCCGGGCATCAGGCCTGGTTTGCTGCCGTCAACGCGCTGTTCGGCACTTTCAAGCGGTTCAGGGTCGATTACCGGGTGATCCCCTGGGCCACCTTCACCGATCCCGAGGTCGCCCATGTCGGCCTCAACGAACAGGAGGCGCGGGAGAAAGGCATCGCCTTTGAGGTCACGCGCTATGGCATCGACGATCTGGACCGGGCGATCGCGGACGGGGCGGCGCAGGGCTTCGTCAAGGTTTTGACCGTGCCGGGAAAGGACCGCATCCTCGGCGTCACGCTGGTGGGCGAACACGCGGGCGACCTGATCGCCGAATTTGTCCTGGCAATGAAGCACGGGCTTGGCCTGAACAAGGTCCTGGGCACGATCCACATCTACCCGACGCTGGCGGAGGCGAACAAATACGCGGCCGGCGAATGGCGAAAGGCCCATGTGAGCCCGCGGCTTCTGGCCATGCTCGAACGGTTTCACCGCTGGAGGCGCGGATGAGCGCCGCCGCCCCGCCCGATCCTTGCCGGCCCGGCGCCGCGCAATACCTGCCTTTCCATGGATTCGAGGAGATGCCATGAGACTTCCCCTGATCGCAGCCCTGGCCCTGACACTTGCCACCCCCGCCCTTGCCGACTGGCAGGACACGCTGGCGGAGGCGCGCGGCCAGACTGTTTACTGGAACGCCTGGGGCGGGGACGAGCGGACCAACGATTTCATTTCCTGGGTCGGCGCGCGGACCGAGGCGCTTTACGGCGTTTCGGTCGAGCAGGTGAAGCTGACCGACACCGCCGAGGCCGTGACGCGCGTGATTTCGGAAAAGGCGGCCGGGCGCGACACGGGCGGGTCGGTGGACCTGATCTGGATAAACGGCCCGAACTTTCTGACGATGAAGCAGCAGGGGCTGCTTTTCGGTCCCTTCGTCAGCGATCTGCCGAACAGCAAATATCTCGACCTGTCACCCGCATCGCCGGCCTCGGTCGATTTCACCGTGCCGGTCGAGGGCTATGAAAGCCCCTGGCGGCTGGCGAAGTTCGTCTTCAACTATGACAGCGCGCGCGTGGACGACCCGCCCCGCAGCATGGCGGCGATGGTCGACTGGGCCGCCGCGCATCCCGGCCGCCTGACGCATCCGGCGGTCAGCAATTTCATGGGGGCGACCTTCCTGAAACAGGCGCTGATCGAGCTTGCGCCGGACCCGTCGGTCCTGCAGCAGCCGGTGACCGACGCGGCCTTCGCCGCCGCCACGGCGCCGCTGTGGGACTGGTACGACCGGCTGCGCCCCAACCTGTGGCGCGGCGGGGCGACATATCCCGAGAACCAGTCGGTGCAGCAGCAGATGCTCAACGACGGCGAGGTGGACATCGCGATGTCCTTCGACCCGGCCTCGACCGCCGCGGCGATCAAGGCGGGGCTTCTGCCCGCGACCGCGCGCGTATTCGTGCCCGAGGCCGGCAGCATCGGCAATATCAGCTTCGTCGCCATCCCCTACAACGCCACGCACAGCGCGGGCGCGCAGGTCGTGGCGAATTTCCTGCTCGACCCGGCCGCCCAGGCGCATATGCAGAATATCGAGGTTCTGGGCAGCTTCTCGGTGCTCGACCCGTCGAAGCTGTCCGCCGAGCAGAAATCCGCCTTCGCCGCCCTGCCCGCATCGCCGGCATTGCCCTCGCTGTCCGATCTGGGGCCGACGCTGCTTGAACAGCATGCCAGCTGGATGACCCGCCTGACCGCGGAATGGGCGCGGCGCTACAC
>JBAVQZ010000629.1:0-4604 GCA_049694515.1 Paracoccaceae bacterium
CCCGCTGATCGACCACATCCTGGAAGAGACGCAGGGCATCATCGTCTACCAGGAGCAGGTGATGCAGATCGCCCAGGAAATGGCCGGCTACACGCTGGGCGGCGCCGACCTGCTGCGCCGCGCGATGGGCAAGAAGATAAAGGAGGCGATGGACGAGGAACGCCCGAAATTCATCGCCGGCGCCAAGGAAAAGGGGGTGGACGACGCCAAGGCGACCGAGGTGTTCGACCTGCTCGAGAAATTCGCCAATTATGGCTTCAACAAGTCGCACGCAGCCGCCTATGCCGTGGTCAGCTACCAGACCGCCTGGCTGAAGGCGAACCACCCGGTCGAATTCATGGCCGCGGTGATGAATTGCGATATCCACCTGACCGACAAGCTGAACACCTATGCCGAAGAGGTGCGCCGCGGGCTGGAGATCGAGATCGTGCCGCCCTGCGTCAACCGCTCGGGTTCGGTGTTCGGCGTCGCCGACGGCAAGCTGGTCTATGGCCTGGGCGCGCTGAAGAATGTCGGCGTCGAGGCGATGAAGCTGATCGTCGAGGGCCGGCTTGCCGACCGCCAGGCGCCCGAAAAGGGCGACAGGCCCTTTGCCACGCTCTATGATTTCGCCCGCCGTGTGGATCTCAAGCGGATCGGCAAGCGCCCGATGGAAATGCTCGCCCGTGCCGGCGCCTTCGATCAGCTCGACCCCAACCGCCGCCGCGTGTTCGACAGCCTCGACGCGCTGGTCGGCTACTCTGCGGCGATCCATGATCAGCGCGCCAGCAGTCAGGTCTCGCTGTTCGGCGAGGCGGGCGACGACCTGCCCGAACCGCGCCTGTCGCCCGTCGCCGACTGGCTGCCCAACGAAAAGCTGGCCGAAGAGCACAAGGCAATCGGCTTCTACCTGTCCGGCCACCCGCTGGACGACTACCTCCCGGCGCTGCGCCGCAAGAAGATCATGACGCTGGAAGAGGTGACCGAGGCCGCGCGCTCCGCCCCGCTGGTCGCCAAGATCGCCGGCGCCGTTGCGGGCCGGCAGGAGCGCAAGTCGGCCAAGGGCAACCGCTTCGCCTTCGCGCAGCTCTCCGACACGACGGGGTTTTACGAGGTGACGCTTTTCTCGGACGTGCTGGAGGCATCGCGCGACAACCTGGAGACAGGCTGCAACGTCGTGCTGACCGTCGAGGCGACGATGGAAAGCGAGCAGCTGAAACTGCTGGCCCGCACGGTTCAGCCGATCGACAGCGTCGTGGCCGATGCCGGTGCGATGGGGCTGAAGATCTTCGTCGACGAGGCCGCCGCGATTTCCGCCGTCGCCGGGTTGCTGGACCGCGCCGGCGGCGAGAGCGGGCCGCGCGGACGCGGCCCGGTGCAGTTCTGCCTGATGGATCCCGGACTTCCGGGCGAGGTCGAGATGGCGCTGGGCGAGTTCCCGGTGAACCCCCAGATCAAGGGCGCCATAAAATCCCTGCCCGGCGTGATGCAGGTCGAGGAGGTCTGACCGGGCGCGTCGCTCGCCATCCGGCTCAACACGGCATGGAATTTCTTCGGCGCTGTCGGCCCTACCCCATAACCCGCCGGAACAGGCCGGGATAGTCGCGCACGACGCCGTCCTCATCGACCTCCAGCTCAGCCGAGAAACCGCTTGAAAGCGACTCGTACAGGAAACGGCCGGCGGCCAGCCTGGTGTATCGCTGTTCGACCGGTTCGATCGCAAGCGACGGGACAGGGATATAGGCCACCGGGATTTCCTCGGCCTCGCCATCCTTCAGCGCCAGCCTGCGTATCGGCAGCGTGTTGGTGAACGGGGTTGCGGCGATGTCGACATCCACGCAGCCTGACAGCGCGCCGAGGACCCGGCCCTCCGCGTCGGTCCAGCGGCCCCGCCCGTCCGAAAGGACATGAAGCCGCGACCCATCGGTCAGCCACGCGGATAACGCGCGCAGGCGCCACTGCCCGTCGACCCGCAGATGATATGTCAGCCCGAACGCCGCGCCGCCGCGCTCCGCGATGACGACGCCCGCTGCGGACTGTCCTTCGTCGGACTGCGAGAGGGACAGATGCTCAAGCCCCTTTCCGTTCCATTCCGCCCACCGAATTGTCCGCATGCGCGCCGCCACCGTCGCCTCCCGTAAATCCTGCGTTCTGCAAATGGGAACAAACAGCGAATATTCGGCGTGGTCAATACCCGGCTTTGGGGCCGGCACGTCGCGAAAAACCTTGCCCGCCCGCCGCGGTCGCCTTTAGATTTCGCCGATGCCGCGTGAATTCGACCCGAATGAATTGCTCGACCGCCCCCTTATGGCCAACCTCGCGACGATCAGCGGGGACGGCGCACCAAGAAACGCGCCCGTCTGGTTTCTTTGGGAGGACGGCGCGATCTGGCTTCTGGGGTCGTCGACCGGCAGCTCCGTCAAGCGTCTTGCGGCCGATCCGCGCTGCGCGGTCGAGATCGTTCACTTCGTCAACGAAGAGGGTGTCCTGCTGCATCTCGGGCTTCGCGGATCGGCCTCGATCGAACCGATCTGCCCCGACCGTTTCAAACGCCTGCTGCGCAAGTATCTCGGCGACGAAGCGCGCTGGAACGAATGGTTCATCGAAAATATCGCGCGGATCGACGATCCCGGCGGGCGCATGATAAGGCTCGTTCCCGACAGCATCTTCACCAACAACGTGTCCTATTTCAGGACCGGCCCGGACATGGCGTGGCCGCCGGCGGGAGAGGCGTGAACGCGCAACCAGTGCAGGCCGGCGGTGCGCTTGACGACGGCACGGAAGGTGCCCCGGCGGCGGGGGCTGTTTTCGCGCGGTTGACATCCCGATCGGGCAAGAGAAGGCTTCAAGCCGTCGGATGCTGGGCCATCAGGACGAAGGGGGCGGGGAATGGCTTTCGTTGAAACATTCAGATCGGTCGTCGCTCCATCGGAGTGCGACATTCTTGGTCACATGAATGTCTCTCGCTACTTTGCCGCTTGTGGCGATGGCGTCTTCGCGTTCCAGACAATGCTGGGCCTCGGACTGAGCGACATTCGCGGCGGGCGCAAATTGTCCTTCGCCGTCGTCCACGCGGAGAGCGACTTCGTTGCCGAGGTCCACGCGGGTGAGGTCATCTACCTGATGACCGCAGTCGAAAGGATCGGCGGCAAGTCGATCGTTTTCAGGCACCGTCTTTTCAAGGCCGAGTCCGGCGCGTTGGCGTTCGAGACCAGCTTTCACTGCGTGATGCTGGATCTCGAGGCCCGCAGGGCCGCCGTGATTCCGGACGAGGTCAGGGAAAAAGCGCAGTCGTTTCTTGTCGGGGAGACGTCCTAGCCTGCCCGTCCCTGTCGGGTTGCGGGCCGGGCGGGCATCGGATGGTCGTCATTTCGACCATGTGGCCCGGCCGTCCCCTGTCACCAGTGCGGCGGCTTCTGGTCGGCCAACGGCACGGTGCCGCCCTCGGCCGCCTCGCGGTCGGCTTCCCGCTCCATCAGCAGCGCGACGCGCCGGGTCAGGCGGTCGATGTCCCGCCCCTGTGCGGTGACCACGTCGGACAGGTCGTCCACCGTGGCGCTCAGGTGGGCGATGCGTTCTTCAAGAAGGGTGATCTTTTCGTCGCTCATGGCTGCTCTCCGGTATGCACGCCCTGTGTACGTTCTGTGCACGGATTGCGCATCCCCTTTCGCGCTGCTTCTTGCTCCCCGGTTCCCCATCCGCTATGCCGCGCGCAACCCCGGATCGAGGACGACGCAAGCGATGGCCAAGGACAAGAAACCCCGGCGCCCCAAGGCCGAGACGCCCAAGGGCTTCCGCGACTATTTCGGCGCGGACGTGACCGAGCGCAAGGCGATGCTCGACACCATTGCCGATGTCTATCACCGCTATGGCTTCGACCCGCTTGAAACCGCCGCCGTCGAAACGGTCGAGGCGCTGGGCAAATACCTGCCCGACGTGGACAGGCCCAATGCCGGCGTTTTTGCCTGGCAGGAAGAGGACGACGGCGACTGGCTGGCGCTGCGCTATGACCTGACCGCGCCGCTGGCGCGCGTGGCGGCGCAGTTCCGCAACGACCTGCCCAGCCCCTATCGCCGCTACGCGATGGGCCCCGTCTGGCGCAACGAGAAGCCGGGGCCGGGGCGGTTCCGCCAGTTCTATCAATGCGATGCTGACACCGTCGGCGCCGCCACCGTCGCCGCCGACGCCGAGATCTGCGCCATGCTGGCCGATACGCTGGAGGCCGTGGGCATCCCGCGCGGCGACTACATCATCCGGGTCAACAACCGGAAGGTCTTGGACGGTGTTCTAGACTTTGTTGGCATAGCTCCCGACAGCCCGAAACGCCCTGATGTCATGAGAACCATCGACAAGTTCGACAAAGTTGGCGAGCAAGGTGTGCTGGAACTCCTGACAACTGGCCGCTTGGATGCATCCGGCGCGTTCATCGAGGGTGTAGGCCTTCACGTTCAAAGTGCTGTTCAAATCGTCCAGTATCTGACCCAGAAATCGGTGGTTTACGATCTAGGCCTCAATGCTGGCCGTCTCGCGTCGATGCGGCAAGCCGTCGGTAACTCCAAAGTCGGTCGCGAGGGGATTGGCGACTTGGAAAAGATGATCGAGTTGCTGGAAGTGCAGGGCTACAG
>JBAVQZ010000630.1:0-2149 GCA_049694515.1 Paracoccaceae bacterium
CCAATAAGATATGGGTTTTTCATAAATTCGTGGGGGCCCTGGGAGTGAGTTGCATTTAGGGTCTGGACTCATAACCAATAGATCACGGTTGCGGCGAGGGCGATTGCTGAGAGGAAGACCTTCGGACATCGGTCATATCGGGTGGCTACGCGTCGCCAGTCCTTGAGCCTGCCAAACATGATCTCGATGCGATTGCGCCGTTTGTAGCGACGCTTGTCGTATTTCACGGTCGTTTTGCGCTGCTTCCGACCTGGGATGCAGGCGCGTATCCCTTTGTCTTTCAATGCTTCTCTGAACCAATCTGCGTCGTATCCGCGGTCCCCGAGCAACCAATCGACATCCGGCAGGCTGCTGAGCAATGCCCGTGCGCCGATGTAATCGCTGACCTGCCCAGCAGTGACAAAGAGGTTAAGGGGGCGGCCCTGGCTGTCGCAGATGGCGTGCAACTTGGTGTTCATGCCGCCTTTGGTTCGACCAATCAGGCGGCCACGCCCCCTTTTTTGACGCCCATGCTGGTCGCGGTGCGGTGTGCTTTGAGGTAGGTGGCGTCAATCATCACGGTCTTCTCTTCGCCGTGCTCAGCGGCCAGACCAGCCATGATCCGGGCAAAGATGCCCTTGTCGCTCCATCGCTTCCATCGGTTGTAGAGCGTCTTGTGAGGCCCGTATTCCTTGGGCGCGTCGCGCCAGCGCAACCCATTGCGGTTGATGAAAATAATCCCGCTCAAAACGCGCCGATCATCAACACGCGGCTTGCCGTGGGACTTCGGAAAGTAGGGTTCCAGACGCGCCATCTGCGCATCGCTCAGCCAGAAGAGTTCGCTCATATCACCGCTCGATTTTCGACCGGTGAATCATGCCGTGAAGCGGAAATCAATGGGTCCTGAGCCTAGAGGATCAATTTGTAAATTACGAGAATTTTTCTAAACTTATTGGGGAGTTGTCTAATTACAATATTCGACGTACGCTTGGCTTGGGCTCTGTTGCACAAATCCCGTGAGGGATTCATCTCGTGAATCCAGAGTGGTAACTGGGATGCATGAGCAGACCGACACCTCCGACCTACAAGACCAGAAACTGGCCAGCCTATAACGAAGCGCTCAAGCGCCGGGGCTCGCTGACGGTCTGGTTCGACCCCGAGATGACTTGGGATGCCGCGCCGACAGGCAGGCGTGGCCGACAGCAGACCTACAGCGATACCGCCATCCAGACGTGCCTGACGATGAAGGTGCTGTTCGGGATGGCGCTCCGGCAGACGACCGGGTTTGTCGAGAGCCTGCTGCGCCTGGTCGGCCTCGACTGGGCGGTGCCGGATTTCAGCACACTGTCCCGTCGTCAGAAGACCCTCGCCGTGAACATCCCGTATCGCGGCTCCAAGGGGCCGCTGCACCTGCTAATCGACAGCACCGGCATCAAGGTCGAGGGCGAAGGAGAGTGGCATGCCCGCAAGCACGGTGGCTCCAAGCGACGGGTCTGGCGCAAGATCCATCTCGGCATCGACGAGGAAACGCTGGAAGTCCGGGCCGTAGAGATCACCGGGAGCCATATCGGCGATGCGCCAATGTTGCCTGACCTTCTCGGCCAGATCCCGGAGGACCAGGAGATCGGCAGCGTCACGGCAGATGGCGCCTACGACACCCGCAAATGCCACGACGCAATCGCCGATCGTGGTGCCCACGCCCTCATCCCACCACGCAAGAACGCCAAGCCATGGAAGACCGCCACCGCCGGTGCCGTGGCGCGCAACGAGACACTGCGCGCATCGAAATACCTCGGCCGGGCGATCTGGCGACGATGGAGCGGATATCACCGCCGAAGCCGCGTCGAGACGAAGATGCACTGCGTGAAACTGCTGGGCCAGCGGCTTATGGCACGGGACTTCGACCGTCAGGTCGCAGAGCTCCATGTCCGCATCGCCGTCCTGAACGGCTACACCGCGCTCGGCATCCCTGTCACAGCGCCCGTGGGATAGGTCTGTCCGGGGAAAGGGGACCCACGGACATCACCCGATTTGTGCAACAGAGCCGTCCCAAGGCATCAAATCTGGGCGGAGCAGATTTCCGTGCCGTCCGAGGTTATCGTCAGTCGTGCGAGAAACCGGTCCCCCGCGCGGGAGTTGACCATGACGGTCCCGATCACCCGGGGTTTGT
>JBAVQZ010000631.1:0-1575 GCA_049694515.1 Paracoccaceae bacterium
GCGCGCCGCATTGTCGGTCGGACCGGCGCGACCATCGCGGCCAGCCTGTCGGTGTCGGATTGCGTGTTCACTGACGCCTGCCTCTTTCGACGAGCCGATTTCATGCCCTTATGACATAGGGCTGGCCCGCGGTCTGATCTCGATCAAGTCATTGCGAGGCGTTTTGATATATTTCGCATGGAGGATTTTCAGCCGACAGGGGAGGAGATCGGAAAATGCGCCTTACCATACGCACCAATATCGCCATGCGGGCGCTGATGTATTGCGCCGTGAACCGGGACCGGACCGTGCGGAAATCCGATATCGCGGCGGCCTGCAACGCGTCCGAGAATCATATGGCGCAGGTTATTAACGCGCTGGCGCATTTCGGATGGCTGCAAACCACACGAGGGCGCAACGGCGGCGTGGCGTTGCATCGCCCGCCCGAAGAGATCGCAGTGGGCGCGGTTTTCCGCAAGCTGGAATCCGACGTCCCCTTCGCCGAGTGCTTCTCTGCAAATGACAATACCTGCCCGATCGCCTGCGCCTGTCGGCTGCGCGGCACGATTTCCGACGCGCTCGGGGCGTTCTACGGTGTGCTCGACAAGGTGACTCTCGCAGATCTGGTGACGGACAATGCCGGGCTGCAGAAGGTGCTGGAATTGCGCTGAGGACCGTGCAGCCTTCTAAATCCGGAACGCGGCCGATAGAACGGACGCAGGCACCGGGGAGGCCGCTGTGAAGCACCAATTCGATCTGTCACGGAACGGCGATGCGGCGCCGTTTCTGCTCGCGCTTTTCGACCGGGCGGTGGCGGCGGCCGACCCGATGCTTTGCGTGCCCGCCGCGCTGCCGCCCCGGCCCGCCGGCCGCGTGCTCGTCATCGGCGCGGGCAAGGCCTCGGCCCGGATGGCCGAGGCGGTGGAGCGCGCCTGGGGCAATGTCGAAGGGCTGGGGATTACCCGCTATGGCTATGCCCGACCGACGGGAAGCATCCAGATCGTCGAGGCGGGCCACCCCGTTCCGGATTCCGCGGGGCAGGCCGCCACGGAGCGGATGCTGGCGCTGCTTGACGGGCTGGGCGAAGACGATTTCGTCCTTGCGCTGATTTCCGGGGGTGGGTCGGCCCTGTTGGTGCAACCTGCGGGCGGGATCACGCTGGAAGAGAAACAACAGGTCAATTCGGCGTTGCTGGCCTCAGGCGCGCCGATTTCGGCGATGAACACGGTGCGAAAGCACCTGTCGCGGGTGAAGGGCGGGCAGTTGGCGGCCGCAGCCTTCCCGGCGCGAATGCTGACGCTGATGATCTCGGACGTGCCGGGGGACGATCCGGCCTTCATCGCCTCGGGTCCGACGGTGGGCGACGCGACAACGCCGGCCGATGCCACGGCAATTCTGACGCGATGGGGAATTGATCCTCCTGCGTCGGTGGCCGAGGTTCTGGCGGGCCGCACCGGCGTCCTGCTCCCCGGCGCGTCGGAACTGGCGCGGGTTGAAAACCGGGTGATCGCCGCCCCGGTGCAATCGCTGGACGCGGCGGCCGACCTGGCCCGGAGCGAAGGCTGCAGGGTCGAGATGCTGGGCGACGCGCTGGAA
>JBAVQZ010000632.1:0-7089 GCA_049694515.1 Paracoccaceae bacterium
CGAGGATCTCGGTGACCGCGGTGTTCTCGAAGATCCGGGCGCCGCCCATGCGCGCGCCCTTGGCCAGCGACATGGTCACGTCCACCGGGTTCGCCCGCCCGTCCTCGGGGATGTAGAAGCCCGCGAGCACGTCCGACAGATCGCCGATCGGGAACAGCTCCGCGCTTTCCCGCGGCGAGATCTCATGGATGTTGATGCCCTGGCGGCGCATGAACGGCGCGACGCGGCGCATCTCGTGCAGCCGCTCTTCGTTCGCGGCGATCTGCAGATAGCCGACATCGCGAAAGCCAGTCGTCAGGCCGGTTTCCTCTTCGAGATTGGCGTAAAGGTTGCGCCCATGCGTGTAGATCTCGCACTCCGCCTCGGATTTCAGAAGCCCCGCGACGATCAGGCCGGCAGCATGCCATGTCGTGCCGCTGGTCAACTGATCCCGTTCCAGCACGACCACATCCGTCATGCCAAGCTTGGTCAGATGGTACGCTGTGTTGCACCCAATGGAGCCGCCCCCGATAATGACGGTTTCTGCGTGAGTGGCGACTGTCTTTTGCAAGAGGCGGCTCCAAGTGTCGGCTTTGCGGATAGTGCGATTCATAGTATTGACGCGGTAAGGAAATCAAGTGAGTGATTGAACGCCCATTCAATGAAGGCCGTAATGCCCAGGACAAAGTCCGAGAAAAAGTCCCGCACCGCGCCGCCCGAAGCCCGCCGCCGACAGTTGATCGACGCGACCATCACCTCGATCAGCAGGAACGGCATCTCGGGCACCACCCTGACAACCGTCACCAGGGAGGCGGGTCTCTCGCTGGGGCTCGTCAATTTCCATTTCAAGAGCAAGGACGCCCTGCTTGCCGCGACCCTTACCTTTCTGGCCGAGGAGCACCGCGCGCTGTGGATGCGCGAGCTGACGCGGAGCGACCTTGCGCCCGCAGACAAGCTGCGCGCGCTGATCGACGCCCAGTTCCATCCTCGTATCTGCAACCGAAAGAAGCTATCGGTCTGGTTCGCCTTCTTCGGTGAGGCGACGCACCGGAAGTCCTATCGCGCGATCACTTCCGAGATCGACATGGAGCGCCAGGAGGTCTGCACCGAGCTGTGCGGCGAAATAATTCGGGAAGGTGGCTACGGTGCGGATACGGCGGAAGGCGTGGCGCTGACGCTGGAAGGCTTGTTCGACGGGCTTTGGCTCAATATTCTGATGTATCCGGCCAAGTTCACCCGCGCGGACGCGCATGACCAGGTGCTGTCCTATCTGGCGCTTGCGTTTCCAAGGCATTTCGGCTGACCGGCAAGCGTTGCCCGGCTTGGCATCGGAGATCCGCCGTATCAAACTCCGCTTCAAGAGGAGGATTGCGAATGGATGCGAGGACCGTCGGCCGGGGGCGTACGAATTCCGGCCATCACCAGGATGAAACGGTCGATGCCATGGTCGTCCCGGCCGGGCGCGCGGTAGTGGGGCCTGCGCCGCGCGGGCATGGCGCATGCCTCTTGGGCGGGGGAAGAGCGACCGCAGAGGACGCGATGCGCATTCTGAACGGCGTTTCGATTCCCGAAAACAAGGGAGGTGCGTCATGAATCCGGCGGAGTGGCTTGTTCGCAGCGCCGCGCGGGCGCCCGGATCCCCAGCACTTCTGAAGGGCGGAACCGTCGTCGCCGACTACGCCGCTTTCGCAGGGCGGGCCGCGGCGATCGGCGCGGCCTTGCGGGACGGGCATGGAATCCGGCCTGGCGATCTTGTGGCGGTTTTTGCCAAGAACACCACCCGGTATCTGGAGGCGCTTTACGGCATCTGGTTCGCCGGCGGGGTGGCGGTGCCGATCAACGGAAAGCTGCACGTGAACGAGGCGGCCTGGATCGTCAGGGACTCGGGCGCCCGGCTGGTCTTTGTCAGCGAGGGGCCGGGCGAAGTATTGGCGGATCTCTGCCCGGGCGCCGGGGTCGTTGCACTCGGCAGCGCGGATTTCGATACGATGACCACCGCCACGCCGCTGCCGGCGCCGCATCCGACGCGGGCCGACGACATGATCTGGCTGTTCTACACCTCGGGCACCACCGGCAAGCCGAAGGGCGTGATGCTCAGCTCGGCGAACCTGACGAGCATGGCATTGTGCTATTTCGTGGATGTCGACCCGGTAGAGCAGGGCGACGCGATCCTCTATGCCGCGCCGATGTCGCATGGCGCGGGGCTTTACAACTTCATGCACGTGATGCGGGGCGCGCGCCATGTCGTGCCCCTTTCGGGCGGGTTCGACGCGGCCGAGGTTCTGGACCTGTCGGCACGGCTGGGCGATGTGTCGATGTTTGCCGCCCCTACAATGGTGCGGCGGCTGGTCGATGTGGCGCGCGCCCGCGGATCGCGTGGCGACGGCATCAAGACCATCGTCTATGGCGGTGGACCGATGTACAACGCCGACATCATCGACGCGGTCGGGGCGATGGGGCCGCGCTTCGTCCAGATCTATGGGCAGGGCGAATGCCCGATGGCAATCAGCGCCCTGTCGCGCGATGAAGTCGCGGACCGGGCGCATCCCGGGTGGCGCGAACGCCTTGCCTCGGTCGGGCGCGCACAGTCTGCCGTGCGGCTGGCGATTGCGGACGAAACCGGCCGCCACCTGCCGCCGGGCGACATCGGCGAGATCCTCGTGCAGGGCATGCCCGTGATGCAGGGCTACTGGCAGAACGAAAAGGCCAGCGCCGAGACGCTGGCCGACGGCTGGCTGCGCACCGGGGACATGGGAACGCTGGATGCGGATGGCTACCTGACCCTGCATGACCGATCGAAGGACGTGATCATCTCGGGCGGTACGAATATCTATCCGCGCGAAGTCGAAGAGGTGCTTCTGACCCACCCGCTTGTGCATGAGGTGGCGGTCGTCGGCCGTCCCGACCCGGAATGGGGCGAAGAGATCGTGGCCTTCATCGTGCCTGTGCAAGGGGCGCATCCCGAGCCCGCGGCGCTGGATCGCCACTGTCTTGACAACATCGCGCGGTTCAAGCGCCCGAAGGCGTATTTCATCGAAACCGACCTTCCCAAGAACAACTATGGCAAGGTGCTGAAGACGGAGTTGCGCGATCGGGTGACAGGGCGGAGGGACCAATGACCAGAGGCTGACGGAGCGCCGCGCTTTTGTTTGCGACGTCAAATCGGGGCGCGCGGGCGCAGCTCTCGCCCAGGTCGATGCGGTCCGCTTTCTCCTTGCCAGGAACAGCCGTTTGTGACACGGAAATGGGTGCTTTCAAGCTGAAACGAAAAACCCGATCTTGGGGAGATCGTGGCCTCTTCGGGGCTCCATCCCCTCCACTACAAGGGATGTGATGACGAATACCCTCCACATGAACGACATTCCCGACGATTTCGATCTCGGTCCCGTCGTGGCGATCGACTGCGAAACGATGGGTCTGAACCCGCATCGCGACCGGCTGTGCGTGGTGCAGATGTCGGGCGGCGACGGGAACGCGCATCTTGTGCAAATCGCCAAGGGCCAGACCGAGGCGCCGAACCTTTGCCGGATGCTTGCCGACCGGAACGTGTTGAAGCTGTTCCATTTCGGACGGTTCGATATCGCGGCGATGTACAATGCTTTCGGCACGCTGGCCGCGCCGGTCTATTGCACCAAGATTGCGTCAAAGCTGATCCGGACCTATACCGACCGCCATGGACTGAAGTTTCTTCTTCAGGAATTGCTGGATATCGACATTTCCAAACAGCAGCAGATGAGCGACTGGGGCGCCGAGGAACTGACCGAGGCACAGCTGGCCTATGCCGCCTCTGACGTTTTGTATCTTCACCGCCTCAAAGAGGCGCTCGACGCGCGGCTGGCGCGGGAGGGGCGTGCAGAACTGGCGCAGGCCTGTTTCGATTTCCTGCCGGCGCGGGCGCAGCTGGATCTCGCCGGCTGGCCCGAGATCGACATTTTCGAGCACTAGGCGGATGGACAAGGATACCTTCCTTTCCACGGGCAGGCGGGTCATTTCCCGCGAGGCCGAGGCGCTGAAGCTCCTGGCGGGGGGGCTTGGCGACAGTTTCGCAGAGGCCGTCCAGACCATCCTCGACGCGCCGGGCCGGGTAATCGTCTCGGGCATGGGCAAATCGGGCCACATCGCCCGCAAGATCGCGGCCACGTTCGCCTCCACCGGGACGCCGGCGCAGTTCGTGCATCCGGCCGAGGCCAGCCATGGCGATCTGGGAATGGTGGGCAAAGGCGACGTGGCGCTGGTGCTGTCGAATTCGGGCGAAACGCCGGAGCTGGCCGACATCATCGCCTATACCCGCCGTTTCTCGATCCCCCTGATCGGCGTGGCGGGGCGGTCGAATTCCACGCTGCTGCGAGAGGCGGATGTAGCGCTTTTGCTGCCCCCGGCGGAAGAGGCTTGCGACACCGGCATCGTGCCCACCACCTCGACCACCATGACGCTGGCGCTGGGTGATGCGCTTGCCATTGCCCTGATGAAGCACCGCCGTTTCACGCCCGAACATTTCAGGGAGTTCCACCCCGGCGGCAAGCTGGGGGCGCGGCTGTCCAAGGTGAGCGACCTGATGCATCGCGGCGCGGAGTTGCCCGTCGTGCCCGCTGGAACGGCGATGAGCGAAGCGCTGCTGACCATGAGCCGAAAGACCTTCGGCGTGGTCGGCGTGACCGACGATGATGACAGGCTCGTGGGCATCGTGACCGACGGCGACCTTCGCCGCCACATGGAAGGGCTGCTCGAACGCACCGCCGACGAGGTCATGACGGAAAACCCGCTGACCATCCCGCCCGACGCGCTGGCCGAAGAGGCGCTGGCGCTGATGGAGGAGCGCAAGATAACCTGTCTCTTCGTGGTCATCCCGGGCGGCAGCGGCCGTGCCGAGGGCATTCTGCATATCCACGACATCCTGCGCGCCGGGGTCGCCTGAGGCCATGGCCTCGACCGACAACAGATATTCCCGCTTCATCGCGCTGGCAAAGATCGTCCTGCCGCTGGCCGCGCTCGGCCTGCTGTCCACGCTGTTCCTGTTCTCGCACCGCGTCGATCCGACACGTCCGGTGCGCGAAGGCAATGTCGATGTCGGGGAACTTGCACGCGAGCAGCGCATCACCGCGCCCACTTATTCCGGGGTCACGCGGGATGGCACGGCAATCTCGATTTCGGCTGCCACGGCGACGCCGGACCTGGCCGCGCCCGGGCGCGGATCGGCGGCGGAAATGACGGCGCGGCTTGATTTTGCGGATGGCGACCATGCGGAAATCGCTTCCGCCCGCGGCGCGGTCGATACCGAGGCAGGGCACGCGATCCTGTCCGGCGGGGTGAAGATAACCACCACCAGCGGCTTCGAGATCAGCACCGAGAGCCTGACGGCGGCATTGGACCGCACCTCGGTCGTCAGCGAAAGCACGGTCAACGCGAAAGGGCCGATGGGGACGCTGACCGCGGGGCAGATGCGGATCGAAGCATCAGGGGCCGATGACGGCGGCTATGTCCTGCTTTTCAAGCAGGGTGTGAAGCTGGTATATCATCCCGGAACGTGAGAGGGGAATAACGTGATCAGCCTGCGATCAGGCCTTTGGGCGATGGTTTTCGCGCTGCTTCCGGTGCTTGCCGCGGGGCAGGGGACCGAAGTGCCGTTCGGCGGTCTTCAGCAGGACAGTTCGCTTCCGGTCGAGGTGACGGCCGACTCGCTCCAGGTCAATCAGAAGGACGGAACCGCGCTGTTCACCGGAAACGTGGTTGTCGGCCAGGGTGAGATGCGCCTGTCCGCCGACAAGATGCAGGTGGACTATTCCGCCGGCGCCGGGGACGCCACGGGCCGCATCTCGCGTATTCATGCGACGGGAAATGTGGTGCTCGTGAACGGCGCCGAGGCCGCCGAGGGGCAGGAAGCCGTCTATACCATCGACGACAGTTCGATCGTGATGACCGGGAACGTGATCCTGACACAGGGTCAGAACGCGCTTTCCGGCGACCGGCTGGTGGTCGATCTGACATCCGGCACGGGCCGGATGGAGGGACGGGTCAAGACCGTGTTCCAGTCCGGAGGCAGCAAGAAATGAGCGGTCGGCCGGACCTCAGTGTCGCCGAGGGCAATGTCGGGCTGAAGGTGTCCAACCTCCGCAAGAGCTATCGACGGCGTCTGGTGATCCGCGATGTCAGCCTGGAGCTTGACCGCGGGGAGGTCGTGGCGCTGCTCGGTCCCAACGGCTCGGGCAAGACGACCTGTTTCTACGCGATCGCCGGGCTGATCTCGGCAGAGGCCGGAACCGTCACCATCGACGGGCGCGAGGTGACGAACCTGCCGATGTATCGTCGCGCGCGGATGGGTATCGGCTATCTTCCCCAGGAAGTCAGCATCTTTCGCGGCCTCAGCGTCGAGGACAACATCCTGGCGATTCTCGAGATCGCCGAGGACGACCCGCACAAGCGGCGTGAAAGGCTGGAAGAGCTTCTGTCGGAATTCTCCATCGGTCACCTGCGCCGCGCCCCCGCGCTGTCGCTTTCGGGCGGCGAGCGCCGGCGGGTGGAGATCGCCCGCTGCCTTGCGGCGAACCCGAAATACCTGCTTCTGGACGAACCCTTCGCCGGGGTGGACCCGATTGCGGTGGGCGAGATCCGGACGCTCGTCGCGGCCCTCAAGACACGCGGCATCGGCGTGCTGATAACCGACCACAATGTGCGCGAGACGCTGGAAATCGTGGACCGGGCCTATATCCTGCATGACGGGGCGGTGCTGATGAGCGGCACCACCGAAGAGGTTGTGCGGGATGAAAACGTGCGTCGCGTCTATCTGGGCCAAAGTTTCCGTATCGGCTGAAACGGGGGGCGGATGGCGCTGAGAACCGGCCTTTCCGCCCGGCAGACGCAGCGCCTCGGCCTGACGCCCGGTTTGCGTCAGGGCATGTCGGTCCTGCAACTGTCCACCGCCGACCTTCTGGTCGAACTGACCCGGATGGCCGAGGAAAACCCGCTGATTCTCGTCGATCGGCCGTCCCGGTCCGACGGCGCGGCGGCGGTTGGCCATCTGGCCGCGCCCGAGACGCTCGCCCAAAGCCTGCGCCGACAGATCGGCCTGATGGCGCTGGACCGGCCCGTGGCGCTTCTGGCCCAGTTCCTGAC
>JBAVQZ010000633.1:0-1936 GCA_049694515.1 Paracoccaceae bacterium
ATCCGAGCGTACCCGCTTCCGCTTCGGCCGCGCCTGGCTCGACATCGACGCGGCGCGACTGACCGACGAGAACGGCGAGGAGATCCCGCTTACCTCGATGGAATTCAACCTGCTGAAGCTCTTTGCCCGGAACCAGGGCCGCGTGCTGAACCGCGACCAGATCCTCGAAGGGGCGCATGACCGCGCCTGGGACCCGTTCGACCGGAGCATAGACATCCGCATCTCGCGCATCCGGAGGAAGATCGAACTCAATCCCGGCAAACCCGAGGTCATCCGCACGGTGCGCGGCGAGGGCTATATCTACGACCCGCGATAGCGGTAGCCGGGATACAACTGAAACACGGGACGCATGCGGCCGACATTCGGCGGAAACGCGGCTTGTGGATCCTTCCGGCCTTCACGGTCAGCAGGAAGGAACAGACCATGCCGGGGATCAAGCCGTCCATTCTGGATACCATCGGCAAGACGCCCGTCGTGCGGATCGGCCCGCTCGCGCCGGAAGGCGTCGAGCTTTTCGTCAAGCTGGAGGCGTTCAACCCGCTGGGCTCGATCAAGGACCGACTCGCGCTGGGCGTGATCGAGGCGGCCGAGCGCGACGGCACGCTCAAGCCCGGCCAGACCGTGATCGAGGCCACCAGCGGCAACACCGGCATCGGCCTGGCGATGGTCTGCGCGCGCAAGGGCTATCCGCTCGTTGTCACGATGGCCGAGAATTTCAGCGTCGAGCGGCGCAAGCTGATGCGCTTCCTGGGGGCGAGGGTCGTGCTGACCCCGGCCTCGGAGAAGGGCAGCGGGATGCTGGCCAAGGCCCGGGAACTGGCCGAGAAACACGGCTGGTTCCTTGCCCGCCAGTTCGAGAACGAGGCCAACGCCGACACCCATTCACGTACCACGGCCGAGGAAATTCTCGCCGATTTCGCGGAAGGAGGGCTCGATTGCTGGGTCAGCGGCTTCGGCACCGGCGGCACGCTGAAGGGGGTCGCGCGGGTGCTTAAGGCCCGCAGCCCGCGGACCCGGATCGTTGCCTGCGAGCCGGACAATTCGCCGATCCTTGCCTCCGGCATCGCTCAAATCTTCAACCCCGACGGCAGTCCCGCTGAAAGCCATCCGGGCTTCCGCCCGCACCTGATGCAGGGCTGGTCGCCGGATTTCGTCCCGAAGCTGGCCAACGATGCGCGTCAGGCGCGGTTGATCGACGACTTTCTGTCCGTTCCGGGCGCGCGGGCGCTGGATTGCGCGCGCGATCTGGCCCGAAGGGAGGGAATCCTCTGCGGGATCAGCGGCGGTGCCACCTTCGCTGCGGCGCTGGAACTGGCGAGGACCGCGCCAGAAGGCGCGCGGATCCTGGCGATGCTGCCCGACACCGGCGAGCGCTACCTCTCGACGCCGCTGTTCTCCGAGGTGGCCGAGGAGATGAGCGCCGAGGAACGCGAAATCGCGGCCTCGACGCCGCGTTTCCGTTTCGACGCGAAACCCGCGCCGAAGTCTGCCGCCGCGCTGGCCGCGCCGGGGCGGGCGGCGATGGATGAGGTGCGGCGGATCATCGCCGACCGCGAGCGGCCGGTGGTGATGTTCGCGCTGGAATGGTGCGAATTCTGCTGGTCGGTGCGCCGGCTCTTTTCGGCCGCCGGGATCGAATACCGCTCGGTCGACCTCGACTCCGCCGACTACCGGAAGGGCGATCGGGGCAGCGAGCTCCGCAAGGCGCTGGCGCAGATGACCGGCGCGGTGACGATTCCGCAAGTCTTTGTCGGCGGTGCGCATATCGGTGGCGCCACCGAGACTTTCGACGCCTTCAACAATGGCGCGCTGCACCGCAGGCTGGGGAGGTTGGGTATCGACCTCGCCCCCGCCAGCATCCCGAACGCCTACGCCTTCCTGCCGACCTGGCTGCATCCGCGTTAGCCGGCCCGGCACGGGGCGCCCGCGCCCCGTC
>JBAVQZ010000634.1:0-4715 GCA_049694515.1 Paracoccaceae bacterium
GCCTATTACCAGGCCGCCAAGATCGACCAGGCCAGCCGCTGGAAGGTGTTCCGCTATATCGAGCTGCCCAAGATGTCGGGCGTGCTGACCATCGCGATCCTTCTGCGGTTCATGGACAGCTTCAAGATCTACACCGAGCCCTTCGTGGTTACAGGGGGCGGCCCCGGCAACTCGACCACCTTCCTGTCGATCGACCTGGTGAAGATGGCGCTCGGCCAGTTCGACCTGGGACCGGCGGCGGCGTTCTCGCTGATGTATTTCCTGGTGATCCTGCTGATCTCCTGGGTGTTCTACACCGTGATGACCAACCTCGACAAAAGGGATGGCGTGTGATGGCCGATGCAACCGTGAACCGCCCGGCCGCGAAAGGCCTGAGCCTGCCCGGCGTGAACTCCAGCGCCGTGGTGATGACCCTCTATATCCTGTTCCTGATGCTGCCGATCTACTGGCTGGTGAACATGAGCCTGAAGACCAACGAGGAGATCCTCAGCACCTTCACGCTCTGGCCGCGGAACCTGACATTCGCGAACTATGCGACGATCCTGACCGATCCGAGCTGGTACATGGGCTATGTCAACTCGATGATCTACGTGGTGGAGAATACCGTCATCTCGATCACCGTGGCGCTTCCGGCGGCCTATGCGTTCAGCCGCTACAGTTTCGTCGGCGACAAGCACCTGTTCTTCTGGCTGCTGACCAACCGCATGGCACCTCCAGCGGTGTTCGCGCTGCCCTTCTTCCAGCTCTACAGCTCCATCGGGCTGTTCGACACGCATATCGCGGTGGCGCTGGCGCATTGCCTGTTCAACGTGCCGCTGGCCGTCTGGATCCTCGAAGGGTTCATGCGCGGCGTGCCGAAGGAGATCGACGAGACCGCCTATCTTGACGGCTACAGCTTCGGCCGGTTCTTCGTGAAGATCTTCATGCCGCTCATCGCGTCCGGCATCGGCGTGGCCGCGTTCTTCTGCTTCATGTTCTCATGGGTCGAACTGCTGCTGTCGCGCACGCTGACCTCGGTCGACGCCAAGCCGATCGCCGCCACGATGACGCGGACCGTCAGCGCCGCGGGGATGGACTGGGGCGTGCTGGCCGCGGCCGGCGTGCTGACCATCGTTCCCGGCGCGCTCGTGATCTATTTCGTTCGCAACTACATCGCCAAGGGCTTCGCCCTGGGCCGCGTGTGAGGAAGGAGACGACCCATGATGGAATGGATGGCATGGACATGGCCGACCGCGATCTTCTTCCTGGCGATCACCTGTCTGCTGATCGTCTTCACGATCATAACGGTCAAGTTCCCCGAAACGCCGCGCTTTGGCGTACTGCGGATCGAAACGACGCGCGGCGACCGCCTGTTTCTAAGCCTTCTGGGCTCGGCCTTCATCTGTCTGGCCTGGCTCGGTCTGGTCAACGCCCCCATGTGGGGGGCGCTGATCGTGTGCCTGATCTACGCAGCGGGAGTTTTCCGCTGGGTTTGAGAAGGCCGCAACCCCGTGGCCGGAAGCCGTTTCCGGCCGCATCGCAACCTTGGTTCTTTTCTGGGAGGAAAAATAATGAACCTGAATTTCAAGTCCACAACAGCGCTCGGGATCGCGCTCGCTGTGCTCGCATCGCCGGTATTCGCCGGGATGGACGAGGCACGGGCCTTCCTCGACAACGAGATCGGGGACCTGTCGTCGCTCAGTCGCGCCGATCAGGAAGCCGAGATGCAATGGTTCGTCGATGCCGCGAAACCCTTCGCCGGCATGGAGATCAACGTCGTTTCCGAGACGATCACGACGCACAAGTACGAATCCGAGGTGCTGGCGCCGGCCTTCTCGGCCATCACCGGCATCAAGGTCACGCATGACCTGATCGGCGAAGGCGACGTGATCGAAAAGCTGCAGACGCAGATGCAGTCCGGTCAGAACATCTATGACGCCTATGTCAACGACGCCGACCTGATCGGCACGCATTGGCGTTACCAACAGGTCCGGCCGATCAGCGACTGGGTCAAGGGCGAAGGCGCCGACGTGACCAGCCCGACGCTGGATCTGGGCGATTTCATCGGCACCCAGTTCGCCACCGCGCCGGACGGCAAGCTTTACCAGTTGCCCGACCAGCAGTTCGCCAACCTCTACTGGTTCCGCTACGACTGGTTCACGGACCCCGAGATCCAGGCCGAGTTCAAGAAGGAATACGGTTACGACCTCGGCGTTCCGGTCAACTGGTCGGCCTACGAGGACATCGCCAAGTTCTTCACCGGCCGCGAGATCGACGGCCAGAAGGTCTATGGCAACATGGACTACGGCAAGAAGGATCCCAGCCTCGGCTGGCGCTTCACCGACGCCTGGATGTCAATGGCCGGCATGGGCGACAAGGGTGAACCCAACGGCCTTCCGGTCGATGAATGGGGTATCCGCGTGAACGAGAACTCGCAGCCCACCGGCTCCTGCGTGGACCGGGGCGGCGCGACGAACTCGCCCGCGGCGGTCTATGCCATCGAGAAATACAAGTACTGGCTCGAGAACTTCACCCCGCCGCAGGCTGCCGGCATGACCTTCTCCGAGGCCGGGCCGGTGCCGGCGCAGGGCAACATCGCCCAGCAGATGTTCTGGTACACCGCCTTCACCGCGGACATGGTCAAGGACGGCCTGCCGGTGGTGAACGAGGATGGCACGCCCAAGTGGCGCATGGCGCCCAGCCCGCACGGCGCGTATTGGGAAGACGGCATGAAAGTCGGCTACCAGGACGTGGGTTCCTGGACGCTGATGAAATCGACGCCCGTCGATCGCGCCAAGGCGGCCTGGCTCTATGCCCAGTTCGTCACCTCCAAGACCGTGGATGTGAAGAAAAGCCATGTCGGCCTGACCTTCATCCGCGAAAGCACGGTGAACGACCAGAGCTTCACCGAGCGGGCGCCGAAACTGGGCGGCCTGGTCGAGTTCTACCGCTCGCCGGCGCGGGTGCGCTGGTCGGACACTGGCACCAACGTGCCGGATTATCCGAAGCTCGCGCAGCTGTGGTGGCAGAACATCGGCGATGCTTCTTCCGGCGCCAAGACCGCCAAGGAGGCGCTGACCAGCCTCTGCCAGCAGCAGGAAGAGGTGATGGCCCGGATCGAAAAATCCGGCATCCAGGGCGACATCGGTCCCAAGCTGAACGAGAAGCGCGACCCCGAGTACTGGCTCTCGCAGCCCGGCGCGCCGAAACCCAAGCTGGACAACGAGAAGCCCGAGCCGATCACCATCGGCTATGACGAGCTGGTCAAATCCTGGCAGAATTGATCTACCTCCCGGTCGGGGCCTTCGGGCCCCGGCCTATTTGTTTGTGACTTTCCGAAAAACGGGGTTCAGTGGCCGGACCACTGACAAGCGAGGGAGGGGCATGCCGCCATGAGCCACATTCTTGCGATCGACCAGGGCACCACGTCCAGCCGCGCGATCCTGTTCGACCAGAAGATGCGCGTCACCGCCACCGCGCAAGAGGAATTTCCCCAGCACTATCCCGCCTCGGGCTGGGTCGAGCATGACCCGGCCGACCTGTGGTCCACCACCGCCGCCACCTGCCGCGAGGTGATCGAGCGCGCCGGGCTGACCGTCGCCGACATTGCCGCCATCGGCATCACCAACCAGCGCGAGACCACGCTGGTCTGGGACAAGGCGACCGGCAAGCCCGTCCACAACGCCATCGTCTGGCAGGACCGGCGCACCGCCGATTTCTGCCGCAAGCTGCGCGACGAAGGGCACGAGGCGATGGTCACCGAAAAGACCGGCCTGCTGCTCGATCCCTATTTCTCGGGCACCAAGCTGAAATGGATCCTCGACAACGTGGACGGCGCGCGCGAGCGCGCGGCGAAGGGCGAGCTGCTGTTCGGAACGGTGGACAGCTTCCTGATCTGGAAGCTGACCGGCGGCGCGGCGCATGTGACCGACGCCACCAACGCCGCGCGCACCCTGCTTTACGACATCCGCAAGGGGCGCTGGTCCTCGACCATCTGCGAGCTTCTCGACATTCCCATGGCGATGCTGCCCGAGGTGAAGGATTGCGCCGCCGATTTCGGCGTCACCCGCGCGGACCTGTTCAACCGCGAGATCCCGATCCTGGGCGTGGCCGGCGACCAGCAGGCGGCGACGGTGGGGCAGGCCTGTTTCCGCCCCGGAATGCTGAAATCGACCTATGGCACGGGCTGCTTCGCGCTTCTCAACACCGGCGAGACTCTTGTGACCTCGAAGAACCGGCTGCTGGGCACCATCGCCTATCAGCTGGACGGCAAGACGACCTATGCGCTGGAAGGCTCGATCTTCATCGCGGGCGCGGTCGTGCAATGGCTGCGCGACGGGCTGCAGATCATCCGCGAGGCGGCCGAGACGCAGCCGCTGGCCGAAAAGGCCGACCCGTCGCAATCGGTGATCCTGGTGCCCGCCTTCACCGGCCTCGGCGCGCCCTACTGGGATGCCGAATGCCGCGGCGCGATCTTCGGGCTGACGCGCAATTCCGGCCCGGCCGAGTTCGCCCGCGCCGCGCTGGAAAGCGTCGGCTACCAGACCCGTGACCTGCTCGAGGCGATGACCGCCGACTGGGCCGGCCAGGAGGGTGGCGGCGTGCTGCGCGTCGATGGCGGGATGAGCGCCAGCGATTGGGCGATGCAGTTCCTCTCCGACATCATAGGCGCCGCGGTTGACCGCCCCGAGGTGCGCGAAACGACGGCGCTGGGCGCGGCCTGGCTGGCCGGGATG
>JBAVQZ010000635.1:0-2977 GCA_049694515.1 Paracoccaceae bacterium
GCGGTGGTCAGAACCTCAACCGCCATGTCGGCAAGCGTCGCGCGCCTCAAAGCGCGCGCACCGCCTCGAGCACCTCCTCGGCGTGGCCATCCACCGTTACCTTGGGCCAGATGCGGGCGATGTTGCCGTCGCCGTCGATCAGGAAGGTGGTGCGGGTGATGCCCATGAAGGTCTTGCCGTACATCTGCTTTTCTCCCCAGACGCCGTAGCGTTCGCAGACATCGCCCTCGGCATCGGACAGGAGCGGCACCTCCAGGTCGTGCTTGTCGCGGAACTTCTCGTGTTTGGCGACGGTGTCCTTCGAGATGCCGAATACCTGCGCGCCTAGCGCCGCGAATTCCGCCAGATGCCCCGTGAAGGCAATGGCTTCCTTCGTGCAGCCGGGCGTGTCATCCTTTGGGTAGAAATAAAGAACAACGGGGGCCGGGCGCAGCGCCGACAGCGTGACCGTGTCGCCGCCGTCGCGGGGCAGGGTGAAATCGGGGGCGGGCTGGCCTGTTTCGGGCATCGCTCTTGGCTCCTTGAAATGTGACGCGGCAGGGCCTTATGTTCCACGGCCCGCTGCGCGAAGATAACGCCCACGGACCCCGAGGCAAGAGGACGCCGAAACAGGCGCATGATGAGCGACCGCACCGTAAGACCGCGCCACAGCCGGCGTTTCGTCATCTGGCTTCTGTCGGGCCTGTTCACGCTGGCCGTGCTGGGCCTGCTGGCGGCGCTGTCGCTGACCGGCCGGTCTCTTGAAATGCCGGGATGGGTGACCGCGCGCGTCGAGGCGCGGATCAACGCCGCGCTTGCACCGATGCGCCTGACGCTGGGCGGGATGGACGTGGTGTTCTCTGACAGGCTGGTGCCGCGGGTCCACCTGACGGACGTGACCGTCGCGGATGCCGGCGACCGGCCGCTGGCACGGATGCCCGACCTCAGCCTGACGCTGATCGCGCGGCCCTTGCTTGGCGGCAGCGTGATGGTGCGCCGGGTGGCGCTGAACGGGGCCGAACTGACCCTGCGGCGCGGCGCCGACGGGCAGTTCGATATCGCCTTGGGCAACGCCGTCGCGCCGACCATGGGCGCCGGGAGCCTCGGCGAGGTGCTGGGCCAGATCGACAACGCCTTCGCGCTGCCGGGGCTGGCGTCGGTGCAGGGCGTTTCCATCGAGGATCTGCACCTGAAATATGTCGATGCGCGCGCCGGGCGCAGCTGGCAGGTGGATGGCGGGCTGATGACGCTGGACCAGACGGCGACCGACGTCTCGGCGCGGCTGTTCTTCTCGCTCACCAACGATATGGGCGTGCCGTCCGAGGTGGCGATGAGCTTCGACACGGTGAAGGGCTCGCCAGAGACCCGCATGTCGGCCAATTTCAGCGACATGCCGTCGTCCGACATCGCCACGCAATCGCCGGCGCTGACCTTCCTGAAGGTGATCGACGCGCCGATCTCGGGGGCGCTGCGCACCGGGGTCGACGCGGATGGTTCGCTCGCTCCGCTCAACGCCGCGCTGGAGATCGGCGCCGGCGCCCTGCGTCCGGTGGAGGAGGCCGCGCCGATCCGCTTCGACCGCGGAAAAAGCTATTTCACCTACAATCCGGCTCAGGACAAGATCACCTTCGACGAGATCTCGGTGGATACCGACGCGGTCCGCGTGCAGGCCGAAGGGCACGCTTATCTGCGCGATCAGGTGAACGGCTGGCCGACCAGCCTTGTGGCGCAATTCCAGTTCCGGCAGGTGGCGCTGAGTCCCAGGGGCGTGTTCGAGGAGCCGGCGGTGTTCACCGGCGGCGCGGCGGATCTGAAACTTGCGCTCGACCCCTTCACCGCCACGATCGGGCAGGTGGTGCTGACCGACGAGACTGGCGCCGATTACCGCGGTTCGGGAAGCGTGCGGGCACGGCCCGACGGGTGGCAGGTCGATCTCGACCTCGCGCTCAACCGGATCACCGACGACCGGCTGCTGGCGCTCTGGCCGGTGGACCTTGTGCCGCGCACGCGCGAATGGGTGTCGGACAATGTCCAGGGCGGGCTGATCTTCGACGTCAAGGCCGCGCTGCGGCTGGCGGCGGACAAGGCACCGGTCGCGGCGCTGACCTATGAGTTCAGGGACGCCACCGTCAGGTTCATGAAAACCATGCCGCCGGTCGAGAACGGCTATGGCTATTCCACGATCCAGGGCAAGACCTTCACCCTGGTTCTGGACAGCGGCACCGTTACCGCGCCCAGCGGCGGGACGGTGGATGCCGCGGGCACGGTGATGCGCGTGCCCGACATCACCCAGCGTCCAGCAACCGGTGAAATCACGCTCAACACCGAAAGCTCGGTCGAGGCGGTCCTGTCGGTTCTGGATCAGCCGCCGCTGGAAATCATGTCGCGCGCCGGGCAGCCGGTGGATCTGGTCGACGGGCGGGCCAGGATGAAGGCGGTGCTGCGTCTGCCGCTCAAGGACGGCACCCAGCCCAAGGATGTGCGATTTTCGGTTGCCGGCACGCTGAACGGCATCAGTTCGCGCAAGATCGTTCCCGGTCGCGTGCTCGAGGCGCGGTCGCTCAGCCTGAGCGCGGACAACGAGCAGATCGCGATCAGTGGCGAGGCGCAGTTGGACGGTGTCCCGGTGCAAGGGGTCTGGACCCAGGCCATCGGTGCCGGAACCGAAGGGCAGAGCCGGGTCGAAGGCACGGTGGAACTGTCGCAACGCGCGCTGGACGCGTTCAATATCGGCCTGCCGCGCGGCAGCGTCAGCGGCCGCGGCGTCGGCAACATCGCCCTCGATCTTAAGGAGGGGCAGCCGACCAAGTTCACGCTCACCTCCGACCTAAACCGCGTCGGGCTTCGGCTGGACGGCGCGGGGTGGAGCAAGCCAGCGGGCGAGAAGGGCAGCCTTCGGGTCACGGGAAGCCTGGGCGCGCCGCCGGTGATCGACAGCCTGGCCTTGTCGGGGCCGGGGCTCGACGCCTCGGGCGGCAGCGTCAGCATTGCCGCCGAC
>JBAVQZ010000636.1:0-3823 GCA_049694515.1 Paracoccaceae bacterium
AGTACATGCTCTATGCCACCACGGCCGAAACCTGCGGCGTGCCCTATGAGTGGCTGAGCCCCGCCCAGATCAAGGAGCGTTGGCCGCTGGTCAACACCGAGGATCTGAAGGGCGCGATCTATCACCCCACGGATGGCTACATAAACCCAGCCGACGTGACCATGGCGATGGCCAAGGGCGCGCGCCAGCACGGCGCGACGATCGAGCGCAAGTGGCAGGCCGACGCCTATGAGTGGACGGGCAGCGAGTGGCACGTGACCTGCACCAAGATGGTCGAGAAGGGCGGCAACCTGGTCCCCTCGGACGAGCGGATCGTCATCACCGCCGAGCATGTGGTCACTGCCACCGGCAACCACGCGCAGCGCACGGCGGGTCTGTTGGGCCTGAAGATTCCCGCGATCCCGGTGGAGCATCAGTTCATCGTCACCGAACCGGATCCGGCGCTGGTCGCGTATCGCAAGGCCGGCCACCCCGAGCATCCCGTGCTGCGCGATGCCGACGCGAAATGGTATGTTCGCGAGGAGCGCGGCGGCTGGATCCTCGGCCCCTATGAGCGCAACGCGCCGGCCCGCTTCGAATACGGCGTGCCCGACAGTTTCCGCGCCGACCTCTTCCCGCTCGATCTGGAGCGGATCGAGGAGGAATACATGTCGATGATCCACCGCATCCCCTCGTCCGAAGAGGTGGGGCTCAAGGACGATTTCAACGGTCCGATCTGCTATACCCCCGACGGCAACCCGCTGGTCGGCCCCGCGCCGGGGCTGCGCAACATGTGGCTGGCCGAGGGCTTTTCCTTCGGCATAACCGCCGCCGGCGGCACCGGGTATTACCTGGCGCAGATGATGGTCAACGGCGAGGCCGAGATCGACATGGCCAGCCTCGATCCCAAGCGCTATGGCGGCTGGATGACCACCGAATATGCCGCCCGCAAGAACGAGGAGGCGTATGAGCATGTCTACGTCCTGCACCACCCCGACGAGGAACGCGCCGCCTGCCGGCCGCTGCGCACGGCGCCCTGCCATGACCGGATGAAGGCGCGCGGCGCCCAGTTCGGCGCCGTCAACGGGTTCGAGCGTCCCAACTATTTCGCGCCCGCGAAGTTCGACGACCACGACGCGCGCAGCTTCCGCCGCGGCGGGTGGTGGCAGTATGCCGTGGAAGAGGCGCGCGCGATCCGCTCGGGCGTGGGCCTGATCGACGCCACCGCCTTCACCAAGCACGTGGTCCGCGGGCCCGGGGCGACGCAGTTCCTTGACTGGTTCACCTGCAACAAGTTGCCCAAGGTGGGCCGGATCAACCTGACCTACGCGCTGACAGGGCACGGCACCACGCGCACGGAATACACCATCGTGCGGCTGGCCGAGAACGAGTATTACCTGATCTCGGCCGGCGCGTGGACGGCCTATGACAGCGATTACCTGCGCAAGGCGGCCGAGGATCGGCGCGCGGATTTCGGCTATGTCGAGGTGCATGACATCACCACGCAATGGGGCGTTTTCGCCATCGCCGGGCCGAAGACCCGCGACGTGCTGATGGAGGTGCTGAAAGACGCCGAGCCGGAAACCGCCCTGTCCAACAAGCGCTTCCCGTGGCTTTCCATGCGTGGAATCGAACTGGGCATGTGCCCGGTGCGTGCGGTGCGCGTGGCCTATACCGGCGAGCTGGGCTGGGAGCTTCACCACCCCGTAGAGATGCAGAACTACCTGTTCGACCTGCTGATGGAGGCGGGCGAGGCGCACGGCCTGAAACTGGTCGGCGCGCGGGCGCAGAACTGGCTGCGGCAGGAGAAATCCTATCGCGCCTTCGGCAACGAACTGGGCCGCGACGCCACCCCGCTGGAGGCCGATCTGCCGCGCTTCGTGGACATGTCCAAGGATTTCTTCGGCAAGGAGGCACTGGAGGCCACCGGCATCCGCAGTAAATGCGTGACGCTGCTGATCGACGGGCCGAAGGACGCCGACCCTTGGGGCCGCGAGGCGCTTTACAATGGTGATGGCCGCGTCGGCCGCCTGACCTCGGGCGGGTATTCGGTGGCGTTCAACAAGTCCATCGGCATGGGATATGTCCGGCCCGAACTGGCCGATCCCGGCACCCGCCTGAAGGTCAAGATGTTCGATGAGCTGTGGGACGCCGAGGTGACCGTGGACAGCCCCTATGACAGCAACAACGGGGCGATCCGCGCGGATATCTGATAGCTTGCCGGTGGGGCGCGCAAGCGTTCTTAATTGATGCCTCGCCCGTCGTCACGCCGGGCAGCGCCCGCCCCGCCCAAGGGGCGGGCGTTTCCGTTTCAGCCTGCCTTGCGGGCCAGGAAGGTCAGGTTGCTGGCCGGCATCTCCACCGTTTCCACCGGGTCGAACCCGGACTCGGCCAGTGCGGCGCGAACGGTACGGACATCCTTGTAACCGATCGCCGGGTCCTGCGCGGTGAGCTTCGCATGAAAGGCCGCGTCGCCGTCGGAGGCGAAGCCGTGCGCGCGGCGGAAAGGCCCGTAGAGGAACCACAGCCCGCCGGGGGCGAGCGCGCGGCCCGCTTCGGCGATGATGGCGCGCATCTCGTCCGCGCCGATCAGGTGCAGAAGGTTCACTGTCACGATCAGGTCCAGCGGGCCATGTTCGCCAGACCAGCCCGGCGCGGCGGCGTCCATCAGAAGCGGCGGGCACAGGTTGGGCAGGGCGGCTTCGGCGGCCCAGGCGCGGATGCTGTCAAGGTTCTGCAGCGCAAGGTCGGTGGGCTGCCACTCCAGCCCCGGCAGCGCCTCGGCGAAAGCGCACACATGCTGGCCCGTGCCCGAGGCGATTTCCAGCGCGCGACCGGTTTCCGGCGCATTTCGCATCAGAAGGTCAAGGATCGGCGCTGCATTGCGCCCGGCCGACGGTGCGAAGCGGCGGCCGTCATCGGCCGCCTCGCTCATCGCCCGCGTGTCGGGCAGGTGCAGATCGCGGGGCGGCTTCGGCATCACCGGAACCGGCCGGGTGAAAGCTGGGCGACGAGATCGGCGTCAAGCTCAGGTTGGCGGCCCGCCGCCAGGTCGGCGACCAGCTGGCTTGCGGCGGGGGAGGTCTGGAACCCGTTGCCGCCCTGGCCCGCATGCCAGAAGAAGGCGGGCTCGTCAGGGTCGAAGCCGACCACCATCACCCGGTCGCGGGAAAAGGTGCGCAGCCCCGCCCAGGAGGTTTCCACCCGTGTCACCGGCTCGGTCACCATCGCCTCGTAGCGCGCCAGCCCCTCGGCCAGCACCATGTCGTCGGCCCAGGCGTCGTGCGGCTCCTGCGGGTCCTCCTCGGCGGGCGAGACGAGAAGCTTGCCGGCCTCTGGCCTGGCATACCAGTCCTCGCTCACGCCGATCACCATCGGCCAGCGGGACACGTCATGCCCGCCCGGTGCGGGCAGCACCGCGATCGAGCGGCGCATCGGGGTGAAGCCCAGCGGCGCGACGCCCGCCATTTCCGCCACCCCGTCCACCCAGGCGCCGGCGGCATTGACCAGCAGCGCGGCCTCGAACTCGCCCTTGCCGGTTTCCACCCGCCAGCCGGTTCCCGTGCGGGCTATCGCGGTGACGCGCTGGCCGGTCAGCACCTGCCCGCCATTGCCGCGCAGCTCCTTCGCGAAGTTCTGCAGCAGGCGGTCGGTGTCCATGTCCCAGGCCTCGGCGTGATAGCCGGCGAAACCCACCGTCTCGGGGTTCAGGATGGGGATCATCGCGCGCGCGTCCGAAACCGAAATCTCCGCCATCCGCATCTTCGCGCTGTCGCTTTCGAACACCTCGCGCTGATCGGGCCACGCGACGATCATCAGCCCGCGCGGCGACAGGATGCCGCCA
>JBAVQZ010000637.1:0-1646 GCA_049694515.1 Paracoccaceae bacterium
GAAGCTTTTTTCCATCAGCCGCCCCTTGGACGGCACGCCCAGCTTCACGGTCATGTCGCAGCCTCCGTCAGGGCAAGCACCACGGCCGGGCGCACCACGCCGCCCACCGCCGGGATCAAGCGGCCACGCCCAAGCACCCGCGTCAGCGCGTCATAGCGCCCGCCGGTGGCGACGGGGGGCAGGTCGGGCCGCGACTGGGAATAGAAGCCGAATACGAAGCCGTCGTAGTATTCCATGATCGTGCGGCCGTAGCTCGCCTCGAAATCCAGGCCGTCCACGTCGATCCCCTGATCGCTCAGCGCGCCGAGCCGCCGTTCCATGCGCAAGACGGCGTCGGCGATGTTTGGCATGTCCACCGCGATGTCACGCAGATGTTCCAGCGCGTTGACCGACGTCTCGCGCAAGGACAGGATCTGGTCGAGGATCTCCATCTCCTCCGCGGCCAGCGGCGGCGTGGCGGCATCTTCCTGAAGTGCGGCGATACGCGCGGCCACCTCCTCGCGGCCTCGCATCCCGATCGTCGGGCCGGCCTGGTCGAGAACCGCTTCGGTGCCGCGGGTGGCCACCGCCTTGAGCAGCTTCGCTCGCGACTCGGGAACCGGCGTGCGCCCGCCATAGCGATCCAGCAGGGCACGGAATCGTCGCGGCCGCCACAGGTGACGCTTCAGCGCTGCCTTGCGCCGCTCGGTCGTCGAAAGACCGTCAACCGCGGCCAGCAGGATGCCGATGTCGCCCGTCGCGGCGCGCAAACCGAGCGGCGCTAGCACCTGCGCGAACAGCGCGAAGACCTGCGCCTCGGCCGCCTCGGGGTCGGCGCGGTCGAACACCTCGTAACCGACCTGGAAATATTCGCTCGGCCGGTCGGGTTCGTTCTCCTGCTTGCGGAACACCTCGCCCATATAGGTATAGCGCGCGGGTTCTGCGCCGTCCTGCATGTGCATCTGAACGACCGGAACGGTGAAATCCGGGCGCAGCATCTGCTCTCCCCTCAGCGGGTCCGAGGTGACATAGGCGCGCGCGCGGATGTCCTCGCCGTAAAGGTCCAGAAGCGTCTCGGCGGGTTGCAGGATCGACGTCTCGACCGGCTGGCCGCCCGCCGACTGGAAGAAGCCGAACAGCCGCTCGGCCTCGGCCCGGATCTCCGCCTTTCCGGCCATGATCAGCCCCCTGCCCTGTCGAGGATACGGCGGACCTCGGCCACCAGATCGGGGCGCGGCACCTCGACCTGGGCGGGCTGGGATTTCCATTCCTCGAGGCTGGCGCTTTCGGCGATCTTCGCGCCCAGGATCAGATCCTTCAGCTGCACCACGCCGCGCTCCTTCTCGTCGCCGCCCTGGATGACGGCGACCGGGGCGCCGCGCCTGTCGGCGTATTTCAACTGGTTGCCGAAATTCTTCGGGTTGCCCAGGTAGACTTCGGCGCGGATGCCCGCCGCGCGCAATTCGGCCGCCATCGCCTGGTAATCGGCCATGCGGTCGCGATCCATCACGGTGACGACGACGGGGCCACGGGCGGCGGCGCCGTCGATCCGGCCCTTGGCGCGCAACGCGGCAAGAAGGCGGTCCACCCCGATGGAGATGCCGGTGGCCGGGACCGCCTGCCCGGTGAACCGCTTGACCAGATCGTCATAACGCCCGCCGCCCGCC
>JBAVQZ010000638.1:0-1846 GCA_049694515.1 Paracoccaceae bacterium
GCCCGAAAGCTGCTCGGGGTAACGGTCGAGAAGCGTCTCCAGCCCCAGGCGCCGGGCAAGCTCGGCGGTCCAGGCCGCATCCTCGCGACCCGCGATGCGGGCCTGGAAGGCCAGGTTCGCCGCAACGTCCAGCGACGGGATCAGGTTGAACTGCTGGAACACCAGCCCCACCAGACGCCGCCGCAAGGCCGCGCGCACCTTGTCGCCCAGCGCCGCCATGTCCTGACCCTCCAACGCGACCTCACCCTGGTCGGGCCGGTCGAGGCCGGCACACAGATGCAGAAGCGTGCTCTTGCCGCTGCCGCTTTCGCCGGTCAGGGCCACGGCATCTCCCGCCGCGACATGGAACGAAACGCCGCTGAACACCGCGACGCGGCGGCCGCCGCTGTCAAAGGATTTGCCCACGTTTCGCACATTCAGCAGCATGTTTCGGACCTTTATTCCCCTCGCCGGCACAACCTAGCCCGCTATGCGCCCTCTGGCACCCCCGCACCGCCGCCAAGCCATTGACATTTCGCCGCCCCGGCGCTTGCTTGACCGCGCCCCGCTTCACGCAAGCCCCCGGAGGCCGCCCGCGCATGTGGACCCCCCTGCGCACGCTTGTGATCGGCGCCCTCGGCGCCGCGATCGCATTCGCGCTGCACATTCCCGCCCCGTTCCTGACCGGGCCTGCCTTCTTCGTCACGCTCAGCGCACTGGCCGGGCTGCGCGCGATCATTCCCGATCGCCTGCGCGACGTGATCTTCCTGCTGATCGGCACGAACATGGGCACCTCGGTGACGCGCGAGGCGCTGGACACCGCGCTGCACTGGCCCGGCAGCCTGGCTATGCTGTCGGTTTCGCTTCTGGTGATCTTCCTGGCCGGCGCGCGGCTTTTGCAGAGGGTATTCGGAATGGACCGAATGTCGTCGCTGCTGACCGCGACGCCGGGACATCTGAGTTTCGTCCTCAGCCTGTCGAGCGACGTGAAGGCCGATATCGGGCAGGTGACGATGATCCAGACGATGCGGGTGCTGTCGCTGACGCTTCTGGTGCCGTTCATCGCGCCGCTGCTGAGCGACGCGCCGCTGCCGGCGATGCGCCCGATAAGCGCGGTGCTGCCGTTGCATATTATGGCGCTCATCCTGGCGCTGTCGGCGCTTGTCGGAATGGGCTTCCAGCGGCTGCGCGTGCCGGCGGCGCTGCTGCTGGGCGGGATGGCCGTCTCGTCGCTGGCGCATGTGACCGGCGTCGTGGATGGCGGCGTGCCGCGCTGGCTGTCGATCCCGGCCTTCGTGACCATGGGCACGCTGATCGGCACGCGGTTCACCGGCGCGACGATCCGCAGCGTTGCGCAATCGCTGGGAGCCTCGGGCCTGCTGACCGGCTTCGCCGCGGCGGTGTAACTGGCCGCGGCGGTCGTGGTATCGCAGCTGTTGGGCATTCCGATGGTCACGGTGCTGATCGCCTTCGCCCCCGGCGGGCTCGAGACGATGATGGCGATGTCGGTGCTGCTGAACGCGAACCCGACCTATGTCGCGGCGCATCACGTCTTCCGGCTGGTCTTCCTGACGGTCGTCCTGCCCTGGGTGGTGTCGCGCAACAGGATGTCGCTTTGACCGGTCATTCCCGGGCACGAAGCACCCCGGCGGGCCGCGCCGCGAGCGGCCGCCACGCGAAACCGAGCCCCGCCAGAAGCGTTGCCAGAACGCCGCCCAGGACGATCGCCAGCGCCGAGAGCGGCTCGAACTCGAAATGCGCGTCCATCACGAAGCGCATCACCGCCCATCCGGCCACGCCGCCGGCGACCACCGCGACAAGCCCTGCCGCCGCGCCCAGAAGGGCCGAGCGCAGCGCGAAATAGGCC
>JBAVQZ010000639.1:0-2690 GCA_049694515.1 Paracoccaceae bacterium
CCGTTCGACCAGGGCAACCGAAACGCCGGCGCGCGCCGCGGCCAGCGCCGCCGACAGCCCGCCGGGGCCCGAGCCGACGACAAGCACGTCGGTCCGGTGAATGACATCCGTCTGACGTGCGGGTTCGGTGATCGGGCGATGGCTGGACGGCACGTGCTTCCCTCCGGTTCGAACATGATTTCGGCGACGCGCGCCCGCGGGGCGCAGCCGCCTGCTTGTCACCCGCGATCGGGAATGTCGAGGCCGCTATGCTTCGGCCCGTTCGGCCAGCAGATCGGTCAGCCAGTCGGGGTCCATCTCGGGCACGGAGGAAAGCAGCAACTCGGTATAGGGGTCGTGCGGCGGTTGGAACACCTCGGATTTCATGCCCTTTTCGACCACGAGGCCCTGCTGCATCACCACGACCTCGTCGGCGATGGCGCGGACGGTGGCCAGGTCGTGGGTGATGAACATGTAAGCCAGATCGAATTCGGCCTGAATCCGGTCCAGCAGCTTCAGGATCCCCTCCGCGACAAGCTGATCCAGCGCGGATGTCACCTCGTCGCAGATGATGAAGCGCGGCTCGGCGGCCAGCGCGCGGGCGATGCCGATCCGCTGTTTCTGCCCGCCCGACAGTTCGGACGGAAGCCGGTCGATATACTGGTCCGGCTCCAGCTCGATCAGATTCAGAAGATCGCGGATACGCGCTGTCAGGGCGCGCCCCTTCAGGCCCAGATACATCTGGGCGGGGCGCCCGATCACGTCGCGGATCCGCAGCTTGGGGTTCAGCGCGGTGTCGGCCATCTGATAGATCATCTGCGCCTGCCGCAACTGATCGCGCGAACGCCGGCGGTAATCGGGGGGCAGAACCTGATCCTCGAAGCGGATCTCGCCTTCGGACGGCGGCAACAGGCCGGTGATCACCCGCGCCAGCGTCGATTTCCCCGATCCCGACTCGCCCACGACGGCCACGGTCCGCCGCTTGTGGATATCGAAACTGACATTCTTCAGCACGTCCACCGTGCCGTATCCGGCGGTGATGTTGCGGACCGAAACGATCGGGAACTCGCCCGGCGGAGGCGTTTCCTCCGGACGGGCATAGGTGCGGACCGCCCAGAGCGACTTGGTGTAGTCCTCCTGCGGCGAGGTCAGCATGGTGCGGGTGTCGGCCTCCTCGACCTGCTCGCCCTTCAGCAGGACCTTGATCCGGTCGGCCATCTGCGCCACCACCGCCAGGTCGTGGGTGATGTAGATCGCCGCCGTGTCGAACTGCGCGACGATATCGCGGATCGCCGACAGCACCTCGATCTGCGTGGTCACGTCGAGCGACGTCGTCGGCTCGTCGAAGATGATCAGGTCGGGGCGGCAGGACATCGCCATCGCCGTCATCGCCCGCTGCAACTGCCCGCCCGAGACCTGGTGGGGGTAGCGAAAGCCGATATGCTCGGGGTCGGGAAGCTGCATCCGGCGGTAAAGCTCCACCGCGTCGCGCTCGGCCTCGGCGCGGGACATGACGCCGTGCTGAACCGGGCCCTCGGCATATTGGTCGATCAGCCGGTGCGCAGGGTTGAAGCTGGCCGCCGCCGATTGCGCGACATAGGCGATCCGCTTGCCGCGAAGCGCGCGCCGTTTGGCCATGCTGGAGGACAGAAGGTCGATCCCGTCGAACTCGATTGACCCGCCGGAAATCCGGCAGCCATCGCGGGTGAAACCCATCGCGGCCAGCCCGAGGGTCGATTTGCCCGCGCCGGATTCCCCGATCAGGCCCAGAACCTCACCCTTGTGCAGATCCAGGTCGATGCCCTTGATGATCTGCGTCCAGTCCTCGTCCGAGCGGCCCTCGATCCACAGGTCGCGGATGGTCAGAAGCACCGGTTTTTCGCTGGTTTCCTGCGCCATCATTCTACTCCTTCAACCCGCTGGCGCGGTGAAGCTGCCAGTCCACCACGAAGTTCACGGCGACGGTCAGCAGCGCGATCGCGCCAGCCGGCAGCAGCGGCGTGATGTCGCCGAAGGTGATCAGCGTCGCGTTCTCGCGCACCATCGAGCCCCAGTCGGCGGTGGGCGGCTGGATGCCCAGCCCCAGGAAGGACAGCGCCGAGATCGCCAGGAAAACGAAGCAGAACCGAAGCCCGAACTCGGCCACCAGCGGCGCAAGCGCGTTGGGCAGGATCTCGCGCGTGATCAAGCGCCAAAGCCCCTCGCCGCGCAGCTTGGCCGCCTCGATATAGTCCATAACGACGATGTTCAGCGCAACCGACCGCGCCAGGCGGAACACCCGAGTCGAGTCGATCACCGCGATCACCAGGATCAGCGTGACGACCGAGGTGCCGAAGATCGTCAGCAGCAGCAGCGAGAAGATCAGCGCCGGGATCGCCATCAGCACATCGACGATCCGGCTGAGCACCTGGTCGAGCCAGCCGCCGACAGTCGCCGCCAGAAGTCCCACCGTCGCCCCCAGCAGAAACGCCAGCGCCGTGGTGGCGAAGGCGATGCCCACGGTGTTGCGCGCGCCGAAGATCATGCGGGTCAGCATGTCGCGGCCCAGGCTGTCGGTGCCCAGCCAATAGGTGCTGTCCCAGGGCAGGAATTCGCCGCCTACCACCTCGCGCTCGCCGAAGGGCGCGATCATCGGCGCCAGGATCGCGATAGCTATGTAGATCATGATGACCAGCATCCCGAAACTCGCGGTCAGCGGCGCGCTGCGCAGC
>JBAVQZ010000640.1:0-5822 GCA_049694515.1 Paracoccaceae bacterium
CTGCCAAAGCGTGTCGTCCGCATCCAGGCCGATCGTCGTCAGGTTGCGTGTCATTTGACGAAATCTCCCCTGCATCCGCGGGCCTGCGGCCCGCCGCGCCCCTTTTCAGATCGGGTATGCGCGATATATAAAGAAACTCAGGTCGAAACCATCCGAAACACGCGGGGCCCGAACGTGGCAACCTGGCAACAGCTGATCATGTCCGACCGGAAGGACGGCACCGATGACGACACCGGCGTCATCACCAAGACGCGCGCCAAGACGCAGCGTCCACCGCTCTACAAGGTCCTGATCCTGAATGACGACTACACCCCGATGGAATTCGTCGTTCATGTTCTGGAGCGGTTCTTCGGCCTCAGCCATGCGCAGGCGTTCGAGTTGATGCTGACGGTTCACAAGAAGGGCCTCGCCGTGGTCGGCGTGTTTTCCTTCGAGATCGCAGAAACCAAGGTCGCGCAGGTGATGGATTTCGCCCGGCGTCACCAGCACCCGCTGCAATGCACCATGGAAAAGGAATAGGGCGCCGCCCGCCGACACATGCGTGAAAGCCGCCTGTCCAATGCACTGGAAACCGGCGTGGTGCCGCTGCCGGAAGACGGCCGCATCGCGGCGTTCGGTCCGCGGGCCGACACCGACCTCTCTGCCCTGCCGAAAGAACGGGTGCATGTCATCCAAGGCTTCAAGCCCGATTACGACGCCTGGGCGGCGCGCGGCTATGACTGCGCCGTGCTGCCCGAGGGCAACTATGCAGCCGCGCTGGTCCTGGTTCCCCGAGCCAAGGCCGAGGCGCACGCCCTGCTGGCCGAAGCGATGACCCGCACCGGCGGCGGCCCGGTGATCGTGGACGGGCAGAAGACCGACGGAATCGACAGCCTGCTGAAGGCTTGCCGCAAGCGCGCAGAGGTAAGCGCGACGGTTGCGAAAGCGCATGGCAAGCTGTTCGTCATGACCGCCCCGGCAGGCGCGTTCGACGACTGGCGGGCGGCGGCCGCGCCCTCTCCGGACGGGTTCTGCACGGCGCCCGGCGTATTCTCGGCCGATCACATCGACCGCGGATCGGTGCTGCTGGCCGGCGCGCTTCCCGCCAGGCTGAAGGGCCGTGTGGCCGATCTCGGCGCCGGTTGGGGCTATCTGTCGGCGCAGGCGCTGAAACGCGACGGCGTGACCGAGATTCACCTGATCGAGGCCGATCATGCCGCGCTGGACTGTGCCCGCGCCAACATCACCGATCCTCGCGCGCGGTTCCACTGGGCCGACGCCACCGCCTTCACCCCCGACGAGCCGTTCGACGTGATCCTCACCAATCCGCCGTTCCACACCAGCCGCGCCGCCGATCCGGCGCTGGGGCAAGCATTTCTTGCCGCGGCTGCGCGGATGATCGCGCCCTCGGGGCAGCTCTGGGTTGTCGCCAACCGTCATCTGCCCTATGAGCGCGCCCTTGCCGGCCTGTTCCGCGAGGTGGAGGAGGTGACGGGCGACGCGGGCTTCAAGATCCTGCGTGCAACGCGTCCCGTGGCGAAACCTCGCCGCGGGGCTTGAAAGCCTCTAGTCTGACCACGGGGAATCAGGAGCTTCGGCCATGTCTTTTTCGGTTTCCGGAAAAACCGCCATCGTCACCGGGGCGGCCAACGGCGTCGGCCTTGCCATCGCCCGCCACTTCGCCGAGCAGAGCGCAAACGTCATGTTCGCCGACATGGACGAGGCGCGGCTGATCGACGAGGTGGGGCAGGAGGCGCAGAAACACGACAATATCGCCTATTTCGCCGGCGACCTGCGAGAGCGTCTGACCCAGGCCAATCTGCTGTCGGCCACGATCGACGCGTTCGAGCGGGTGGACATCCTCGTCAATGCCAGCCGCCAGATGATCCCTTCCGATCCGCTGAACCCGGACGACGATGGCGTCGAGAAGCTGCTGCAGCAGAACCTCATGACAAGCCTGCGCCTCAGCCAGCTCGTCGCCAAACGGATGATCAAGCAATCCGAGGCCGAGGGACAGGAAGAGGGTGTCGCGGGCACCGTCATCAACCTGTCCTCCATCGCGGCGCGCCGCACCCATCCCGATCTTCTGGGATATTCGATAAGCTGCGCCGCGCTCGATCAGATGACGCGCTCTCTGGCCGTGGCGCTGGCGCCGCACCGCATCCGGGTGAACGCCGTGGCCTTCGGGTCGGTTCTCAGCGCCAGCCTGAAAAGCTCGCTCAAGGATCACGCCGACTACCGCGCCGACATCAAGGACCACACGCCGCTGGCCCGCATCGCCAAGCCGACCGAACTGGCCGAGGCGGTGCAGTTCCTGGCCTGCGACGCGTCACGCTTCATGACGGGGCAGATCATGACGGTGGACGGCGGCCGGTCGCTGCTGGATGCGGTGGCCGCCCCGGCGCATTAACCCGCCGGATAACGCGCGGCGCAATCGGCCAGTTCCGCCTGCGACCGGATCAGCAATTCCTCGCGCTTGGCCCGCAGCGAATTGAGCTTGGCCTTTTCCGCGGCAAGGTCGATGGCCACCGGGCGCTCGACGACGTAGGGCTCGACCTCGTTGCAGAAGGCGAAGCCGACATTGTTGCGATGGAACCTGTCGCCATAGCAGAAGCGCAACTGCGGCCGGGTCCGCACCTCTTTCTCGACGGCGTATCCGCGCGCGATGTTCTGCTGTGTTTCAACGATGAGTGCGCTGACGACGTTCAGATCCTCGGTCGCCGCACGCTCGCATTGCTGGCGCGGTGTGGCGCAGGCGGTCAGCAAGGCGAGGGGCAGGCAGAGGGCAAGACGGTGCATGGCGTTTCTCCGGGAGCGGTACCTGACCAATATAGGGGGCCGCGCGCCTCGCACAAAATGCTTTGACCGCCGCCGTCGCGTAAGACTGGCGAGCCGTTTGCAAAGCTGCTAACCAACTGCCCGAAAGTGACGGAGACGCCCGATGACCGAACAGTTCGATGACCGGAAGGCCCGCGCCTCGGCGTGGTTCAGGCAATTGCGCGACGAGATCGTCAAAGCCTTTGAATCCCTCGAGGAAAGCCAGGCCACCGGCCCTTTCGCCGAAGGGCCTGCCGGCAAGTTCGAGGTGACGCAGACCACGCGCCGCTCGGACGACGGATCGGATGCCGGCGGCGGGCTGATGAGTGTGATGCGCGGCGGCCGGCTGTTTGAAAAGGTGGGCGTCAACGTCTCCACCGTTTACGGCACGTTGGGCGACAAGGCGCAAACGGCGATGGCTTCGCGCGGCGTTCCGGGGGTCGAGGAGGATCCGCGTTTCTGGGCCTCGGGCATCAGCCTGGTGGCGCATATGCAGAACCCGCACACCCCGGCGGTTCACATGAACACGCGGATGTTCTGGACGCCCGGCGCGGCCTGGTTCGGCGGCGGCGCCGACCTGAACCCCTGCATCGAATATGAAGAGGACACCACGCATTTCCACGCCACGCTGAAAGAGTATTGCGACCCGCACAACGTCAGCTACTACCCGCGGTTCAAGGCCTGGGCGGATGAGTATTTCTACATCCCGCACCGGGGCCGTGCACGCGGCGTCGGGGGCATCTTCTTCGATGATCACGACACCGGCGACTGGGAGGCCGATTTCGCCTTCACCCAGGATGTCGGCCGCGCCTTCCTGCCCGCCTTCCTGCCGGTGACCGAGGCCCGCCGTGATATGCCGTGGAGCGACGTGGACAAGGACACACAGCTGATCCATCGCGGGCTCTATGCCGAATACAACCTGGTCTATGACCGGGGCACGAAATTCGGGCTGGAGACGGGCCACGACGCCAACGCGGTGTTGATGAGCCTGCCGCCGCTGGCCAAATGGGTCTGACACCGGCCGCCTGACCCCGAAAGGGGAGGCGGGGCCCGGCGATTCAACCGGACTCGCCCGGCGAAACCTGCTATATAAGGCACACCGAGCTCGTGTTTTTCAGAGCCGGATTTTCCGCACATTCATTTCTTACGGGAGAACTGCAATGCCTTTCTACCTGTTTCAATGCCGTTATACCGCTGAAGCCATCAAGGCGATGGTCAAGCACCCACAGGACCGCGAAGCCGCCGCCCGCCCGATGATCGAGGCGGTCGGAGGCAAGCTCCACCACCTCTTCTTCGCGTTCGGCGCCGATGACGTCGTCGCGCTGGTCGAGGCGCCCGACGACAATGCGATGGCCGCCTGCGCGCTGACCATCGGGGCGTCCGGTGCGTTCTCGGCCGGCTCCACGACCAAGCTTATGACCGCGCAGGAAGCGATGAAGGCGATGAAGATGGCCCAGACCTCTTCGGCCAAGTACAAGCCCGCGACCGAAATGGCCTGACGCGGCCTGTTCGCGGCACGACACGGCTCCGGGCGCGCCAGGCGAGCCCGGGGTGTGACAGTTCAGGGAGCATTTCCATGGTCAGACTGTTCGTGCGTCACCCGGTAGCCGATTTCGAGAAATGGCATGCCGGTTACAGGAAGGCCGCCGCGTTGCGGGCCGAACATGGTGTCAAGCAGGACACTGTCTGGCAGGCGGTGGACGCGCCCAACGATGTGACCGTGTCGCATGTCTTCGACAGTGCAGAGGCGGCGAAGTCGTTCTCGACAAGCGCCGCGCTAAAGGAGAAGATGAAGGAGTTGGGCGTCTCCGGCCCGCCGTCGATCTGGATTGTCGAAGAGGTCCGGTAGGCGGCCCGGCGCCCGCTCAATCCGGGCGCCAGCGGACCGAACGGCCCGCCGTGCGCCCGTTTGCGAGAGGTGGTGACACATGCGGCCCTCAGAGCAGCTTGCCCGGTTCGTTCACGAGTCCCTTGTGGCCGGCAATGACCGTGAGGCGATAAGGGCCGCCCTGCTTCGTGCCGGCTGGACCACCGGCGAGGTTTCGGCCGCGCTCGACGCTTGGGCTGAGGACGACTTTGTCCCGCCGGTCCCGCGTCCCCGGCCCTTTGTCTCTGCGCGGGAGGCGTTTCTCTATGGCCTGATGTTCATTGCGCTCGCCATGACCGCGTGGCATCTCGTCGCCCTGTCCTTCAACCTGATCGACCGCTGGATCCCGGACCCGGGCAGCCTGCGCCGGACCATGGTGCCGGTGCAGGCGATGCGCTTTTCCATTGCATCGCTCGTCGTGTTCCTGCCGCTTTTCGTTCTTTTGAACGGATGGACGCACAAGGCCACTCTCGACGATCCCGGAAAGCGGCGGTCGGTTGTGCGGAAATGGTTCGGCTACATCACGCTGTTTCTGGCGTCGATCTCGCTTCTGGGCGATCTGATCGCCGTCATCTATGCCCTTCTGAACGGGGATCTGACGTTGCGGTTTGCCGCCAAGACCGCGGCGGTCGCCCTCGTGGCCGGTGCCATCTTCGCGTATTTCCGGGGAGAGATGGATGACCAGGAAACCGGTTAGCGCCAGCTGGCCTGCATTCCTCATCGCCGGGCTGGCGGTTCTTGCAATCGGGCTGGGGCTTGCCGTCACCGGTGGCCCCGGGCAGGGGCGCAAGGAGCACCGCGACGAGGCGCGGTTGTCGGACCTCGACCGGCTCAGCGCACAGGTTCAATGCCTCGCCCGGGCTGCGGACGGGCAATTGCCGCAGGATCTGGCCCCGACGACCGTGTGCCCGGGCGAGCTGCGCCGCGAAGACCCATATACCGGACAGCCCTACCGTTACGAGATCCTGACGGATCGGGCCTACCGGATCTGCGCCGGCTTCGAGACGGATCTCGCCGAATTGAGACGCGGAAACCTCGTTGACGTGGACACGAAGGCGGGCTGCATCCATTACAGCTTGCCCGAAAAGGACTGACCGGCGCATCGCGCCCCCTCTGCCACGCTCAGGGACGTCAGAACCGCGCGTTACGGTTGCGTGCG
>JBAVQZ010000641.1:0-2811 GCA_049694515.1 Paracoccaceae bacterium
GGTCGATGTCGGCCAGCATCGCCTTGACCGCCGCATCGACGGCGGCCTTGTCGCAGGCGGTCCCGACCAGCGCGGCGCCGGCCGACTCGCTCCAGACCGGCACGTCCGACAGGTTGGTCATTGCCACCGAGGCCCGGGTTGCCTTCCCGCCCGAGGCCTCCAGCTGCACCGCCGCGGCTGCGGTTGCGTAATCGCCGATCTTGCGCTTCTGCTTTTCATAGGCATGGCCCGCGCCGGGCAGGGCGAAACTGACGGCCACGAGGATTTCGTCATCCTGGCGCGCGGTCATGTAGGCGGCCTCGTAGAAGTCGCGCGCCGCCACGTCGCGCGTGCCATCGGGGCCTGTCAGGGTGAAACGCGCGTCGAGGCACTGCATCAGCCCCGGCATGTCGTTGCCGGGATCGCCGTTGGCCACGTTGCCGCCGAGCGTGCCCATGTAGCGCACCTGCGGATCGGCGATCTGCCGCGCCGCTTCCAGGATGATCGGCGCGGCCTTGGCGAGTCCCTCGTGGGTCAGCAACTCGTGCTGAGTGGTCATCGCGCCGATCCGGATTGTCTCGCCGATCTCGATGCCGCGAAGCTCGGCGATGTCGCGCAGGTCGATCAGGTGATCGAGCGCGGCCATCCGCAGCTTCATCATCGGGATCAGGCTGTGTCCGCCGGCCACGACGCGCGCATCGTCGCCATGCTCGGTCAAAAGCCCGATCACGGCGGACAACTCCGACGGCCGGTGATACTCGAATGCTGGTGGGATCATACCCGCTCCTCCCTTTGATCGCGCCTTTGCGCTGTTGGAGGAAAATTACGGGTGAACCACGCGGGCCGTGGTGTTCGACGCATGGGCGGCGGCGGCTATTTCACGAATGGCGCCTGATTTTGCACGAAATGCGGTTCACAGCCCCAGCGCGGCGCGCAGCTCGGCGATGCGGGCGCGACTCACCGGCACCCGTTCCAGTTGCCCGGCGGTTTCGAACAGGCACTGGCCGCTGTCCTTGCGCCGCTCGAACCCGGTGACATGGGCGGTGTTGACCAGGTAGCTGCGATGCACCCGCAGGAAGCCCGTCTCCGGCGCGAGGCGCTTCTGCGCCTCCGAGATCGACCAGGAGCAGAAGACCCGCCCCTCGGCGGTGTAGGCGATGGTGTAATGCCCCTCGGCCCGGATGGCGGCGACCGCTTTGGCGGGCAGGAAGAACGTGCTGCCCTCCCGCTCATAGGGCACGCGCACGCCACCCGGTGCGGCCGGAGCAGTGGGAACCTCTTCATTCTGCGCGCCGTCTTGCGCCGGTTCCTGTTTCGCGGCGGCGGGTGCCGCCGACAGAAAACTGGCCCCGGACAGCAGAAATGCGCCGGAGATCACGAAAGTCGAGATCAGAACCGCCAGCGCGATGGTCGAATTGCCCATGACATGGCCGAAAAGCGCCTGGTCGGCGGTGGCCGCGAAATCGGTCCAGTACATGGCCGAGAAATGCACCACCACGACCGAGCTGCCCAGGATCAGCGTCGCCATCACCGTGTTGCGCCCGGTGCGCTGCCCATAGGCAACCCGGATCGCCGCAATACCCATCACCGGGGCAAGCGCGCCGGCCACGACGAAGCCCATCGGGTCATAGATCGGCAGGCACCCCTCGATCCCCGACAGACCGACATAATGCATCGCCACGATTCCCGCCCCCAGGATCGCGCCGGCCGCCATGACCTTGCGCGGTCCGCGATGTCCGAAATGCATCAAGAGGAGCGCCAGCCCCGCCAGAAGAATCGCGATCAGCGCCGAGGCCAGTGTGGTCAGCGCGTCATAATACACCGCGACCGGAAAGCGCATCGCCAGGATGGCGACGAAATGCATCGACCAGATGCCGCCCCCCAGCGCGATCGCCGCCATTGCGATGCGCAGTTGGCGAAGCCCTTCGGGCAGGCCCGAGATGCCGCGCGTCAGCGCAAGCCCCGTGAACGCCGCCATCATCGAGATGGCGATGGAGGCCAGAACCAGGCGGATGTCGTAACTGTAGATCAGCATCAATATGCCGGGGCGCGGTGCCTTGGCCCCGCGACTCCCTGCTCCTCCCTCTGCTCGTTTCTCTCCCTGCCGGAAAAATATGGTCAGACCCGCCACTTGTCGATAGACGGGCGGCGCGAGGATTGCGAGGTGACAATGACGGATCATGCGACCGCCCATTCGGGCACCCGGGGGAGCCGGTGACCCCGGCGGCGCGCATCGCCGCGGCAATTCAGATACTCGACGGCGTTCTGGCCGGCGCCCCGGCCGAGAAGCTGCTCACCACATGGGGGCGGCAGAACCGTTTTGCGGGCTCTGGCGACCGCGCCGCGATTCGCGATTACGTCTTCGACGCGCTGCGCTGCCGCCGCTCCTTCGCCGCGCTCGGCGGGGGAGAGAGCGGGCGCGGCCTGATGCTGGGCGCGTTGCGCGACGCCGGGCGCGTTCCCGAAGCGGTCTTCACCGGACAGGGCCACGCCCCGGCCCCGCTGACCCCGGAAGAACGCGCCCTGAGCATCACCCGCGCCGAATTGCCCGAGGCCGTGGCGTTGGACTGTCCCGACTGGCTGGTCGCGCCCCTGCGCGAAAGCCTGGGCGCGGATTTCGCGGCGGTGATGGAGGCACTGCGGCACCGCGCACCCGTTTTCCTCAGGGTGAACCTTCGCCTCGGATCGGTTGAAAATGCCGAGAAATGCCTTGCGGACGAAGGTATTGAAACCGCACGCGGCCCGCTTTCCCCGACGGCGCTCCGGGTGCTCGGCCACCCGCGGCGGGTGCAGCAGTCCGACGCTTTCCGCCAGGGTCTGGTAGAGGTGCAG
>JBAVQZ010000642.1:0-3547 GCA_049694515.1 Paracoccaceae bacterium
GCCCCGGCATGATATGCCCTTTTGCAAAGCTCGGCGATCACCGCCCTGCGGGCATGTGCGCACCCAGAAATGAGATAACGCGCTCACGCACGTCCGGAAGATGGACGAGAAGCAAATGCCCGCCGCCTGCGCCGTGAACGACAAGAACGGCAGGTCCTGTGCCCGGGCCGCTGAACTCGATCTGGCCATGCCGGGTTTCGGCAACCTCGCTCCCGGCCAGCAGGCGCAGATCGATCCGGACCATGTCACGGGAATAGAGATGGAAGGCCACCGCAAAAAGAACCGCAAGGCCAGCCACAGGAACCGCAAGCCATTTTCGCCTGGACATTTCCCCGATCACCTCATCCCGATCATGCGGACCTTCCGCCCGCGGTCCAGATACGTCCGATCGCTGGACTCCTCAGTTTTCTTTATCAAGCGCCCTGTCTGGACTGGTCGGCGCGGGAAAGCTGCAACAGGTTCGCGGCGGGGTTTTCTTGGCGCATGGGCTGGCCGCGGGAATTGCGGCCAGGCTGATCACGGCTCTCACGCTTGCGCCGACGCGATCCCCTGCGCACAGTGGACGGCGGCGCGGTCGTCGCAGTCGCGATGCATGAATATGCCGGTTTCGCGGTTTGCTTTCCGCCCTTCAAACCCTTTCAGGAAGGATCCGGAACCGCAGCCGACTCGGCCAGAAGTCCGCCGTCGATGGTCAGTTCCGCGCCGGTCATGTACGCGGCCTCGTCCGAGGCGAGAAGGAGCGCCAGCGCAGCCACCTCTTCCGCGGTTCCGAAGCGTCGCATCGGCGTGTCGGCCACGAAGGCGGCCATCCGCTCCGCGCGATCCGGGCCGTCGCCCAGGATCGGCTCCCACATGGGCGTCCGCACCGTGGCGGGATGGATTGAATTGCATCGGATATTCAATCCCTGCCCGGCGCAATAGAGCGCAACGGTTTTCGTGTGGTTGCGCACCGCCGCCTTGGAGGACGCATACGCCGCCGCGGCGGAAACCCCCACAAGGCCCGACCGCGACGAGATGTTGATAATCGACCCCGCCGCCCGCGGCCGCATCGCCCCGGATTGCATAGCGGAAACCGAGGAAGGTCGCGTCGAAATTGACGGAATGGACGGCTTGCCAGTCGGAAAGCCGGGCGTTTACGGGATCATGCGCGACTGCGCCCTCCTCGAACCCGGTGACGCCGGCATTGTTCACCACGACATCCGTCTGGGGGACGTCTGTAGCAAGGTCCATCCAGTCGACCTCGGACGAGACGTCGAGCCTGCGGGCGATTGCGGCACCGATTCCGCGCCGTGCGTCGGTCACGATGCAGAATTTTCCGTCAAGCCGTGCCATCACGGTCGTTCTTTCGGTATGGCGTGCCGTACGGCCGGCAAGTACCGGCCGGAGGGTTCATAGGCGCGGCGCGAGACCTATCGCAAGGATTTCCGAAGGTGCGGCGCCGCAAAGCCGGCCATGGATGTCGCCAATGATCGCGGCATCCTGTCCATTTTCCGATGATGGCCCCACTGCATTGAACCGGGGCGGCGGCGCTCTTGACGCAATCAGCCCGCGGGGGGGCGATCTTGTTCTCCTTGGCCCACGGCCTTGCGGTATTCGCGCACCGGCGCCGGGCCGGATATTCAGGCCCGGAGTCCGCTTGCCGGCAATGACGCCTTGTGCTGCTCGCGCATCTCGTCCGCCGACTGGCGGACGACTTCGGAAATCTGCAAGAGCTGGTTTGCCAGCGGGCTTGTCCGGCGCCAGATCATGCCAACCGTCCTTGAAGGTCGGGGGCTTTCGAAGCACGCAACGGATACCGATGCCGAGCGCGTCTCGACCGCCGCGGCCATTTCAGGGATCAGCGTGACACCGATGCCGGCCCCAACCATCTGGACAAGCGTGGACAGGGAACTTCCATCCAGCCCCTCCCGCGGCAAGGCCGATTGAATGTTGCAAAAGGAAAGGGCCTGATCACGAAAACAGTGGCCCTCCTCCAGCAAGAGCAATCGCATTTCGCGCAGCTTTTCCTTGCTGGGCACCGGTTTCGCCGCATCCTCGCGCGGCCGGACCAGCAACATGTCCTCGGCGAACAGCGGAACTTCGGCAAACGAAGGCTCGGAAATCGGCAGGGCAACGATCGCGGTGTCCAGCCGACCTTCCGACAGCTCCCGGATCAACTTCGACGTCAGTGTTTCGCGCACATGGAAATCGAGACCGGCATGAATTTTTGTGAGGTTCCCGATAAGCGTGGGCAGCAGATAGGGAGCGATCGTCGGGATCACCCCGATCCGCAGCCTGCCCAGAAACCGATCCTGCGAAGCGCGCGCCAGGTCGTCCAGCTCGTCCACCGACCGCAGGATGTCGCGGACGCGCAGGGCGAACTCTTCGCCAAAGCCGGTCAGCCGGATCTGGCGCGCGCCTCTTTCGAAGAGCATCATGCCCAGCGATCCCTCCAGCTCCTTGATCTGGACCGACAATGCCGGCTGAGAGATCGCGCAGGCATCCGCCGCGCGTCCGAAGTGGCCATGACGCGCCAGGGCGTCGAAATAGCGGAGCTGTTTGAGAGTGAAATTTGTCATAGGAAAATGTTATAGTGCCAATTAAAAAATTCAACTTAAACTAATGACTCGGACTTGCTAAACGTTTTTTGACCAAGAGAAGGAGTCGCCAGTGTCACAGCCGCGTCGCGCCGCGACCATGGGCGTTGTGCTGGCTGAACATCCGGCGTCCCGGCACCACCGTTGCTTCCCTGCGCGGGTCGCAATTCTCCAGGCAGTTCTTAAATCCTTGCCAACGGACAAGGTTAGTCAACGCAGTCAAGATCGGAGAGAAAAATGGACGGAAACGACGTCGGAAAATGCCCTGTGCTGCACGGCGGAAACACCGCCAGCGGCAAAGACAACATGGAGTGGTGGCCGAATTCGCTGAATCTGGACATCCTTCACCAGCACGACACCAAAACCGACCCGATGGGACCGGAGTTCGACTACAGGGAAGAGGTCAGGAAACTCGACTTCGACGCGCTGAAGGCCGACCTGCGCGCCCTGATGACCGACAGCCAGGAGTGGTGGCCGGCCGATTGGGGCCATTACGGCGGGCTGATGATCCGCATGGCGTGGCATGCTGCCGGATCGTATCGCATTGCCGACGGCCGAGGCGGTGGCGGCACGGGCAATCAGCGCTTTGCGCCGTTGAACTCGTGGCCCGACAATGTGAGCCTGGACAAGGCCCGGCGTCTGCTCTGGCCGATCAAGAAGAAGTACGGCAACAAGCTGAGCTGGGCCGACCTGATCATTCTGGCGGGCAATATCGCCTATGAATCGATGGGCCTGAAGACCTTCGGATTCGGCTTTGGCCGCGCCGACATCTGGCATCCCGAAGAAGATGTTTATTGGGGTGCGGAGAAGGTGTGGCTGGCGCCGAGCGATGAGCGCTACGAGGACGTCAACAACCCGGCGACGATGGAAAACCCGCTGGCCGCCGTGCAGATGGGGCTGATCTACGTCAACCCGCAAGGCGTGAATGCCCAGCCCGATCCGCTGAAGACGGCAGCCCAGGTGCGCGAGAC
>JBAVQZ010000643.1:0-1521 GCA_049694515.1 Paracoccaceae bacterium
GTCGGCGCGCCGCAGGCGTCGCAGACCTCCTTGGTGAAGGCTTTCGACGCTTCCAGCGCCGACGCTGCCCGGCTCGGCCCGAAGCACAGGATCCCCGCCGCCTCCAGCCGGTCGGCCACCCCGGCCGCCAGCGGCGCCTCGGGGCCGATCACCACGAAATCGACGGCATTCTCCTCGGCGAAGGTGGCGACCGCGCCGCCATCCTCGATGTCCAGCGTCGCACATTCGGCAATTTCGGCGATCCCGGCATTGCCCGGCGCCGCGATCAGCCGGTCGCATTTCGGATTCTGCTGGATCGCCCAGGCCAGCGCATGTTCGCGCCCACCGCCCCCCAGGATGAGGATATTCATCTGCCGCCCCCGCTTGGCCTTCGGTTTCGCGCGTTCTAAGGTGCGGCGAGGCGCAAGACAAGCGAGGGACGATGTCCGACCTGATCGACGAGCCGGCCCCCGGCATGAACGCCCCCGAATTCACCGTGACCGAGATTTCGGGCGCGGTGAAACGGATGATCGAAGGGGAGTTCACCCATATCCGAGTCCGGGGCGAGATCGGGCGGGTGTCGCGGCCCCGCTCGGGCCATGTCTATCTCGACCTCAAGGACGACCGCGCGGTGCTGTCCGGCGTGATCTGGAAAGGCGTCGCCGCCCGCCTGCGCACCCAGCCCGAAGAGGGGCTCGAGGTCGTGGCCACAGGACGGTTGACCACCTTCCCCGGCCAGTCGAAATACCAGATCGTGATCGAGGAAATCGCGCCGGCCGGCATGGGCGCGCTGATGGCGATGCTGGAAAAGCGCAAGAAGGCGCTTGAGGCCGAAGGGCTTTTCGCGCCCGAGCGCAAGAAGCCGCTGCCTTACCTGCCCGAGGTGATCGGCGTCGTCACCTCGCCTTCGGGCGCGGTGATCCGCGACATCCTGCACCGCCTCCGCGAAAGGTTCCCGCGCAAGGTGCTGATCTGGCCCGTCGCCGTGCAGGGCGAGAAATGCGCCCCGGAGGTCGCCAACGCGATCCGCGGCTTCAACGCGCTGGCCCCCGGCGGGGCGCTGCCTCGACCCGACCTGCTGATCGTGGCGCGCGGCGGCGGCTCTATCGAGGACCTCTGGGGCTTCAACGAGGAAATCGTTGCCCGCGCCGCGGCGGCCTCCGACATCCCGTTGATCTCGGCGGTGGGACACGAGACCGACACGACGCTGATCGATTTCGTTTCGGACAAGCGGGCGCCGACGCCCACGGCGGCGGCGGAACTGGCGGTGCCGGTGCGGATGGAGCTGATGGCCTGGCTCGACAACCAGGACGCCCGGCTGACCCGCGGCATGACCCAGGCGATAACGCTGCGCGGTCAGCGGTTGCGCGATCTCGCCCGCGCCCTGCCGAAACCGCAGATGCTGGTCGAGAATGCCGCGCAACGGTTGGACCACTGGTCCACGCGCCTCGGCCCTTCGCTGGTCGCGGCGGCGCAGAAAAAGAAGGTGCACCTGATGGAGATCAGCGGCAGCCTGCGCCCCGGCGCGCTGCGCCGCCTGAC
>JBAVQZ010000644.1:0-4007 GCA_049694515.1 Paracoccaceae bacterium
GGCGATTTCATCGAGGACAAGAATGCCATTCTGCCGCTCGACTCGGCCATTCAGGGCAACCTGAAGGAGACGACGACGCGCGTCCTGGCCTCGCTCACCCCGCGCGAGGAGCGGGTTCTGCGGATGCGCTTCGGCATCGGAATGAACACCGACCACACGCTCGAGGAGGTGGGTCAGCAGTTCAGCGTCACCCGCGAACGCATCCGCCAGATCGAGGCGAAGGCGCTGCGCAAGCTCAAGCACCCCAGCCGTTCGCGCAAGCTGCGCAGCTTCCTGGACCAGTAGCGGAGGTCTGGTCATGTCCCTCCTTTCACGCCTGTTCGGCGGTAACAAAAGTCAGCCCGAGGTGACGCCTGAAATCTACAAGGATTTCAGGATTTTCGCCGAGCCGGTGAGCGAATCGGGGGGATTCCGCGTGAGCGCGAGAATCGAGAAGACGATCGACGGCGAGGTTAAGACCCATCAACTGATCCGCGCCGACACCCTTCGAAGCGAAGAGGACGCTGCGGCAGCCTCGGTCGCAAAGGCCAAGCAGATCATTGACGAACGGGGCGACGCGATCTTCTGACCGAAGAACCGTTGCATCCCCGCCGGGCGGGCGGGGTTCCGTGCCTCCCCGAAATCAACGAAACCGCTGTGGCACCCCGCCCGGAATCACCTAGAATGGCCGCAAGACCTTGTTCCGGAGTGCATCCATGCCCCGCCTGATTGCAGCCCTGATGACCGCCGCCCTGCTGGCCGCCTGCGCGCCGCTCAGGGACGGTGCCCCGCCCTCGTTCTATTTCGCCGAGAATCAGCAGAAGGTTCTGCCCGACCCGTCCGACCCGGCCGCGTTCGAGGTGTTTCCCTACGCCGGGGCGGGGCCGCGCGATTACTGGTGCGCGGCGGGCGAGTACGTGATGAGGGGTCTGCACCGCGATCCGGGCACCCGGGTCTATCTTCTGGCGCCGCTTGGCGAGAGCGTGCGCGCCCCCGGCCGCCAGAGCATCCGCTTCACGGTCGCTCCGGACGCGGAGCTGCTGCGCCGTGCGGAGAACTTGCCGGAGGGCGGTTACGGCCTGAGCCTGACACGGATCGGAGAGAACTGGCGCGCGATCCATGTGGGCCGGGACTGCGAGCGCGAAATCCTCGTCCCGCCGTTCCCGTAATCCCGGGACGCAGGCGCATGCAGACCAGTCTCACCATCCAGACGGACGGCCCCGGCCTTTACGAATTCACCCGCGACGTCACCGGCTGGTGCAAGGGGCGGGGCGACGGGCTGCTTACGCTGTTCGTGCGCCATACCTCCTGCTCGTTGCTGATCCAGGAAAACGCCGACCCGGACGTGCAGCACGACCTCGCGGCCTTCTTCAACCGGCTGGTGCCGCCGTCGGACGAGCCGTCCATGTCCTACCTGACCCACCTGATCGAAGGGCCAGACGACATGCCGGCCCATATCAAGGCGGCGATGCTGCCGGTCAGCGTGTCGATTCCCGTCATTTCCGGGCGCCCGGCGCTGGGCACATGGCAGGGGATTTACCTGTTCGAACATCGCATCGCGCCGCACCGCAGGCAGGTCGCGGCGCATCTGGCCTGAGGCTCAGTCCTCCAGCACGAAGGTCACCATCATGTTCACCCGGAACTGGGTGATCTTGCCATCGGTGACATCGACCTGCTGTTCCTTGATCCAGGCGCCCTTGACGCCGCGCAACGTGTCCGAGGCGCGCGCGACGCCCTGTTTCACCGCGTCTTCGAAGCTTTGCGTGGAACTGGCGGAAATCTCGGTTACGCGTGCAACGCTCATGACATTCTCCCTTTTCTGTCCGGGTCGATCCTGACACGCGGTGCGGACCCGGCGCATTGACGAGTCTCATCCGTCCGGGGCCGGCGGGCTATGTCAGATCTGCGTCACCCCTTGCGCCACGTCCCATAGCAGCTTGACGTTCAACGTGATCACCAGCGCGGCGATCGCCCAGCAGACCACGGTCAGCCAACGCGGTGCGGCCAGCGCCCCCATCTTGCGCCGGTCGGCGGTGAACATCACCAGCGGGATGATGGCGAAGGGCAGTTGCAGGCTAAGCACCACTTGGCTGAGCACCAGCAGGCGCGCCGTGCCGCTTTCACCGTAAAGCACGGTGACGAAGACCGCCGGAAGGATCGCGATGCCCCGGGTGATCAGCCGCCGCTTCCAGGCGCGGATCCGCAGCCGGATGAACCCTTCCATCACGATCTGGCCGCTGAGTGTCGCGGTGACGGTGGAGTTCAGCCCCGACGCCAGCAGCGCCAGCGCGAACAGGATCGCGGCCAGCGGCGTGCCCAGCGTCGGCCCCAGCAGTTGATAGGCGTCCTGGATCTCGGCGACGTCGGTGCGGCCGACGGTGTGAAAGGCCGCGGCCGCCAGGATCAGAATCGCCGAGTTGATAAGCAGCGCGAAGGTCAGCGCGATGGTCGAGTCGATGGTGCCCATCCGGATTGCCTCGCGCCGTTCGGCCAGGCTGTCGCCATAGGCCCGCGTCTGGATCACCGCCGAGTGCAGGTAGAGGTTGTGGGGCATCACCGTCGCGCCGAGGATTCCGAGCGCGAGATACAGCATGCCCGGCGAGGTCACGATCTGCGTCTGCGGGATGAAGCCGCGCATCACGTCGCCCAGGACCGGCGCGGCATAAACCATCTCGACCGCGAAACTGGCGCCGATGACCATTGTCAGGGCGAAGACCACTGCCTCCAGCTTGCGAAAGCCGCGCCCCTGCAGCCACAGGATCAGGAACACGTCCAGCGCGGTCAGCACCACGCCGATAGAAAGCGGGATGTTGAACAGAAGGTTCAGGCCGATCGCGGTGCCGATCACCTCGGCCAGGTCGGTGGCGATGATCGCCGCCTCGGCCAGCAGCCACAGCACCACGCTGACGGGCTTGGAAAAGGCGTCGCGGCAGGCCTGCGCAAGGTCGCGCCCCGCGGCCACGCCCAGCCGCAGGCTGAGCGCCTGCAACAGCACCGCCATGATGTTCGACAGCAGCGCGACCGACAGCAGCGCGTAACCGAAGGCCGAGCCGCCCGCCAGCGATGTGGCCCAGTTGCCGGGGTCCATGTAGCCCACCGCGACCAGGTAGCCGGGGCCCAGGAACGACATCAGGCGCCGCAGGAACCGCCCGCCTGACACCGAGACCGAGCCGTGCACCTCGGGCATGGAGCGGGTCTCGCTCTCGTGCTGCCAGCCGTCGGGGGCAGGGGAATTTTTCGGTTTCATTTTCGCTTGATCTCCGTCCCGCACGGGGCCGACGGTCGCATGTTAATGCGAATGACTCGCAAGTATGGCCTAAGACCTTTAGCTGTCCGGGTCAAGCGAAAGACGGCAAAACGTGACCGCCACGCCGCATCATCATATGGGGGTGAAAATTCCCCACTACCCAAAGCATTGAGGCTGACCTATAGTGCCTGTGGATAAAAAGCAGAAGACGACCATGGGAGGGGCCATGCGCTGCCCGTTTTGCGGAAACATCGACACGCAGGTGAAGGATTCGCGCCCCGCCGAGGATCACGTCGCGATCCGGCGCCGGCGCTTCTGTCCCGCCTGTGGCGGGCGCTTCACGACCTATGAGCGGGTTCAGCTTCGCGATCTGGTCGTCATAAAATCGAATGGCCGCCGCGAGGACTTCGACCGCGACAAGCTGGAACGCTCGATCCGCATCGCGCTGCAGAAACGCCCGGTCGAGCCCGAGCGGATGGACCAGATGATTTCCGGCATCGTGCGGCGGCTGGAAAGCATGGGCGAGACCGACATCCCCTCCAAGACCATCGGCGAAATCGTGATGGAGGCGCTGGCCCGGATCGACACCGTCGCCTATGTGCGTTTCGCCAGCGTTTACAAGAACTTCCAGGAAGCGGGCGATTTCGACAAATTCGTGAGCGAACTGCGCCCGCCCAACGCGACGGAAGAGTGACCCGGACCGGCGACGACGCGCGCTTCATGGCGCTCGCGCTTGGCTTGGGCGCGCGCGGGCTTGGCCGATGCTGGCCCAACCCGGCCG
>JBAVQZ010000645.1:0-2446 GCA_049694515.1 Paracoccaceae bacterium
GGGCATACCCGGCGCTGCGCCGACTGCGGCCACACCGCGATCGCCTACAATTCCTGCCGCAACCGTCACTGCCCCAAGTGCCAGGGTCGGGCTCGGGAAGCCTGGGTCGCCGCACGCCGGGCGGAGCTGCTGCCCGTTCCCTATTTCCACGTCGTCTTCACCCTGCCGGCACCGGTCGGCGCGATTGCGTTCCAGAACAAGGCGGTGGTCTACGCCATCCTGTTCCGCGCCGCCGCCGATACGCTGCGCGTCATTGCGGCCGACCCGCGCCATCTCGGTGCCGAGATCGGCGGCGTCGCCGTGCTGCATACCTGGGGCCAGGCGATGCAGCACCATCCGCATGTCCACTGCATCGTGCCGGGAGGCGGCCTTTCGCCCGACCGCAGGCGCTGGATCGCCTGCCCACCCGGGTTCTTCCTGTCGGTCAAAGTGCTCGGCCGGCTGTTCCGGCGGCTGTTCCTCGAACGCCTCGCCGCCGCCTTCGCCGACGGCGGGTTGCGCTTCTTCGGCGACTTCGCTCCCCTCGCCGAGCCCCACGCCTTCGCCGTCCACTGCGCGGCGCTACGCCGGATCGACTGGGTGGTCTACGCCAAACCGCCCTTCGGCGGCCCCGAGCAGGTGCTCGCCTATCTCGGCCGCTACACCCACCGCGTCGCCATCGCCAACAGCCGGCTCGTCGCCATGACCGACGGTGCCGTCAGCTTCCTCTGGAAGGACTATCGGCAGCAAGGCAGCCGCAAGGTCATGACGCTCGAGCCGACCGAGTTCATGCGCCGGTTCCTCCTGCACGTCCTGCCGCCCGGATTCCATCGCATCCGCCACTTCGGCTTCCTCGCCAACGGCCACCGCGCAGCCCGGCTCGCGCTTTGCCGACAGCTGCTGGCCCAATCCGCCTTGGGTCGGCAGAGCGAGCGCGAGCGCGACCGCTACCGCTACCGCTGCCCCCCGCCTCCTCAGCACAAGCCCGAGCCCGTTGTCTGCCCTTGCTGCGGCAGCCTCTCGCTGATCGTGTCGACGCTGCCCCGCGCACCGCCCCATTCTGCGCCGCCCCGCCAATGAGACTCGCGGCTTCCATCATCTCCGGCATTCCGACGGCGCCCGCGCCCGCGATGCGCGCCCGAACGGTCGTGCGCCTCGATGGGCCAGCACGACCTTCAGCCACCCCCTTGGGCCAGCTCGATCATGTCGGCTCGCCTCCCCACGCCCCTCCCGGCCGCGACGCACCCGGGAGCGACGTCACCGGGCGCACCCAGGAACTTCGAACCGCCCTCTGCAATCAACGTCGCAGCCAACGCCTCGAGTTACTTCGCCCATAGCGCTGACCCACCGCGGCTTCGTTCAATCCGGCTTCTATGAGGCGCCGACCACCCTCGCGCCTGACGACAACGTCACGCCGCGCCTCACAGAACCCTCCAGATTCCCATTGACGGCCGGTTGTGATTCAAACTCCCAAATGTTGGGAGTCTGCCATGTCCGACCACCACTTCTGGCTGTCCGATGCCCAGTTCACGCGTCTGCAGCCGCTCTTGCCGAACAAGCCGCGCGGGGTGCCGCGGGTCGATGACCGCCGGGTGATCAGCGGCATCGTCCATGTTATCCGCAACGGGTTGATGTGGCGCGACGCGCCCGCCGCCTATGGTCCGCACAAGACCTTGTACAACCGCTTCGTGCGCTGGAGCCGGGCGGGCGTGTTCGACCGGATCTTCGCAACCCTTGCCGCCGGCAGCGATGCGACCGGCACCGTGATGATCGACGCGACCCATCTCAAGGCGCATCGCACCGCGGCGAGCCTGCGTAAAAGGGGGCTGTTCCCCGCCGCATCGGACGGACCAAAGGTGGTCTGAACTCCAAGCTGCACGCCGTCTGCGACGGCGATGGCAAACCCTTGATCCTGCTGCTCACCGAGGGCCAGGTCAGCGACTATCGCGGCGCCGCCACCGTCCTGTCGGCGCTCCCGGACGCCGAGGTCCTGATCGCCGACAGGGGCTATGACAGCAACTGGTTCCGCGAGGCCCTGATCGACCTCGAGATCGAGCCTTGCATCCCCGGCCGGGCGAACCGCAAGGCGCCGATCCTCTACGACCCCGACCTCTACAAGCAGCGCAACCGTATCGAGCGCATGTTCGGCAGGCTCAAGGATTGGCGCCGCATCGACACCCGATACGATCGATGCGCCCACACCTTCATGAGCGCGATCTGCATCGCCGCAACCGTCATCTTCTGGTTATGAGTCCTGAGCCTAAGACGCCACCATCACCGGCGCACCCGTCGCGCCCGTCCTGATCAGCGCGTCGATGAGGCGGTGCACCTTGAGCGCCTCCTCGCCCGTCACCTTCGGATCGCGCCCCGTCCGCACCGCCTCGACGAAATCCGCCATCACCGCCCGGTGGTAGTCGTGCGGAAACGCCATCGGGTCGGCCCCGGTGCCGCCGGCGCTGCTGTCGGG
>JBAVQZ010000646.1:0-4541 GCA_049694515.1 Paracoccaceae bacterium
CGAACCCGGCGATGGCCAGCACCATGGCGGGCACCAGCACGCGTTTCGGCCCGTGCCGGCGGACCAGCCGCGACCATACCGGTGCGCTGACCCCCGCCGAGAAGAAGAAGACCAGCAGAAACGGGCCGGACATGCCGGCCAGCGCCAGCCGGTCCTCGACGAAGAACAGGAACAGAGTCGAGGTGATGGCGACCGGTAGCGCATTGACCAGCGCCAGCAGCAGCAGCCGGGCGATGTCGGGCGTGAAGAGACGAACGAAAGGCAAAGGCTCGGGCAGGCGCGCGCCCGAGGGCGACCAAAGCCGCACCGTGACAAGCCCGACGCCAAGTGTCAGCGCGGCAAGAAGCAGGCCGAAATCGCGATAGGTGTTCGCCCCCGCGCCCATTGCTTTCAGGGCCGAGGGCGCGATTGCGGCCAGCACGACGCCGGCCAGCATCCCCGTCTCGCGGAAGCCCGCCAGCCGGTAATGCGCCACCGCCGGTCCCTTGCCCGCGATCACCACGCCTTGGGCGTAGAACAGGATATTGGCAAGGCTGAAAGCGGTGAACAGCAGCACCAGGGACAGCACCAGCCATAACGTGGGGGCGGTCAGGGGCGGCACCACGAACAGCATAAGGAATCCCGCCGCCATGCCGACCACCCCGGTCGCGGCCAGTGCCTTGCGATGCTCCGGCCAGCGGTCGGCCAGCCGGCCCAAGAGCGGATCCTGCAGGAAATCCATAAGGCGGATGCCGATCAGCACGGCGCCGACCGTTGAAAGGCTCAGGCCCAGGTCCGTCGCGGCATAGCGCGGCAGGTGGATGTAGAGGGGGATTCCGGCCGCCGCCAGCATCGCCGCGAACAGGCTGATGCGCCAATACATCACCCTTGCCCGCGCATTCCGGCACGCGCCGCAAACCGCTCAGGCATGTGCCAATTCCACCTGCACCACGTCCGTCTGGCCGGTGGCGAAGGAGCCCGCGCAGATCCCGAGGTAGAAGCGCCAGTTGCGCAGGAATTCCTCGCCATGCCCCAGTTGCATGATGCGCTTGGTCTCGGCGTCCAGCGCCGCACCCCATTGGCGCAGGGTGCGGGCGTAATCCTCGCCGAAGGCAAAGCTTTCGCGCACCGCCAGCCCCGCCTTCTGCGCTTGCGCGGCGATCACCCCGTCGCTCAGAAGCATCCCGCCGGGGAAAGTGTAGTGGCGGATATAGTCCGAGCCCTTGCGGTAGGTCTGGAAATAGCTGTCGGACACGGTAATCGCCTGCACCATCGCACGACCGCCCTCTGCCAAGCGTTTTTTCAGCGTGGCGAAATAGGCGGGCCAATAACTTTCTCCCACCGCCTCGATCATCTCGATCGAAACGATGTTGTCGTAGGTGCCGCCGGCATCGCGGTAGTCCTGCAACAGGATGTCGGCGCGCCCGTCCAGGCGCGCGTCGGCATAGCCCTTCTGGCTGGGCGAGATCGTCAACCCGGTCACGTGCCTGCCCTGGTCGGCGGCGCGTTCGGCGAAGCCGCCCCATCCGCAGCCGATTTCCAGCACCCGCTGGCCGCCGGTCAGCCGGTCGAGGATACGGTCGTATTTTCGGGCCTGCGCGCGCTCAAGATCATTGTCGCCCTCCTCGAACAGTCCGGAGGAATAGGTCATCGAAGGGTCGAGCCAGAGCTGGTAGAACTCGTTGCCCACGTCGTAATGCGCACGGATGTTGCGTGCCGCCCCGCGCGGGGAATTGGCGCGCAGGATGCGGTCCACGGCGCGGAATTTCAGCCCGTTCCAGAAACTGGCATAAGCGTAGGTCTCGAACTGCATCAGGTTCAGCAGCGCGACACGCACCACGTTCTCGATCGAGGGGGTATCCCACAGCCCGGCGACATAGGTCTCGCCCAGTCCTATATCGCCGCGTGCGGCGATGGCGGTCACCACCGACCAGTCGTGTATCTGCATCTCGGCCTCGGGCGCGCCCCGGCCGAAATCGTGGATTTCGCCTTCGGGCGTGTGCAGGCGCAGGCTTCCATGCGTTATGCCCTCGCAGGTTCTCAGGAAGTCTGCCCTGACGCGGTTGGTGACGAATAGCATCAGGTAATATCCTCTGCGGGGGGGGCGGGGCGTGTGCGGTACCGCGCGCCCTTGAGTTTCAGTTTCACCGCCTGCCAGTGAATCAGCGCGATGGTCCGAAACGCGCCGAATGGCCGGCGAAGCGCCGCGGTCAGGATGGAGCGGTTGGTCAGCGGCGCGCGCGGACCTTCCAGCGTCGCGATCAGCCCCTCCCCCGCGTTGCGGAGCAAGATGCGTATCATAACGCTTTCGGGCGTGATGTCGAAGCTGAAGGCGTAGTCGCCCGCCACCTCCTGAAACGGCGAAACGTGGAACACCTTGCGCGCGGTGATCCGGTCGCCCGGACCGATTGGCGCGAAGCCGGGCAGGTGGCAAATATAGGAATGGCGGTCACCGAAGGTGTTGTTCACCTCGGCGATCACTGCGCGCAGCGCGCCGCCCTGCATTGCCATCCAGAAGCTGACCGGGTTGAAGATGTAGCCCAGAAACCGCGGTTGGGTGAGCAGCAGGATCTCGCAACCGTCCTCGAGCCCGTGCGCCGCCAGAACCTCGCGCGCCCAGGCCACGCCGCGCCCCTTGCCCGGCGCGCCGCCGTGGTTGCGGTCATGTACCGAGGCCAGGTTAAGCCGGTTGCGCGAGAACAGTGCCGGGCCATGGCGCACCTCGGGGTCGATCAACAGGTAGTCCACTTTGTAGCGGAAGGCGTTCGCCACCCCGCCCTTGCGCGCATGGTAGGTATGGCCCGCGATATGTTCCAATGTGCGGCTCATGTGAATTGCCGATCCATCTGCCGGGCGATACGAACGGCGCTGGCAAAGCCGTCCTCGTGAAAGCCGTGGCGGGTATAGGCCCCGGCGAACCAAGTGTTGTTCATCCCCTGAATCTGTTTCAAGCTATCCTGCGCCAGAAACGCTGCCCGGTCGAACACCGGATGGCGGAATGTCTTTTCGTCATAGACAAGCGTCCGCGGGCTTTCCTGAATCTGGTTGAGCGAGATGAACAGAGGATCCCCCTCAGGGATGTTTTGAAGCCGATTCATCCAGTAGGTCACGCCAATTGCCGCGTTGGGCCGCGCGTGATCGGCCTTGTAGACCCAGCTCGACCAGCAGGCGCGGCGATGCGGCATCTGGGACGTGTCGGCGTGCAGTACCACGCGGTTGTCGCGGTAGCGGATGGCCGACAGCGCTGCGCGCTCCTCCTTCGTCGGGGTTTCGAGCATCCGCAGCGCCTGGTCGGAATGGCAGGCGAGGATCACCTGATCGAAGGTTTCGGGCGAGTGCCCGATGCTGTGAATCGTACTTTCCACCCCGTTGCGGATGATCGTCCGAACCGGGCTGCCCGTCCGGATTCTCACGGCGCGGGTTTTCAGGTGCCGCTCAAGCCGCTTCACGTATTCGATGCTGCCGCCTGACACGGTCCACCACTGATGCTGGCCGCTATTGCTCAGGAGCGCATGATTGCGGAAGAACTGCACCAGCGTCCGCGCCGGGAAGGCGCGGACCTCTTCGGTCGGGGTGGACCAGATCGCGCCGCAGATCGGCGTGAGGTAATAGCGGTCGAACCAGTTGCCCAGTTTCATTTCCGACACCAGATCGCCGATGGTCATGGCGTCGTCGCGCGCCGCCATCTCGGCGCCGGCGTTGAATTTCACGATGTCGCGCACCATCCGCAGGAAACCGGGGCGCAGCATGTTGCGCCGCTGGCCGATCAGCGCGGGCAGATCGCCCAACCCGTATTCGACCGCGCCGTTGTCGATAGTCGCGCCGAAACTCATGTCACTGCGCTCGACCGGAACGTCGAGGTCGCGGAACATCCGCGTCAGATGCGGATAATTGGCGTAGTTGAATACGATAAACCCGGTATCTACCGCCCTGTCGCCGTTTTTTCCGGCCATTACTGTGCGCGCGTGCCCGCCAAGCCGTTTTTCGCTTTCGTAAAGCGTGACGGTGTGTTGCGGCGCCAGCAGATAGGCCGCGGCAAGCCCCGAGATTCCGCCGCCCACGATGGCGATGCGCTGCGGGCGCGCCGGAAGTGCGTCGAATGACATGAAAGCTCCTTGCTGCGATCTGTCATTATTACGGAAAATCCGGCCTCGCGGATCAATAAAATGATCCGGTTGCCAACTGCCCGCGTAATTGGATTATGCTGGAGCAAAGCGAACACTTCGGACGGGACCTGGATTTAACGATCGACATGATCGGAAGTCCTCGCGTCCGCTTTGCGAAGGGAATTGCCAAAGCCGTGGCCGAACCGACCGAACGCACATATTCCGAGCAGACGCAATGGATGCTGTCGGTGCGCGATCAGCGTGACAGGGCGGCCTTCGTGCGGCTGTTCGATTTCTACGCCCCACGGATCAAGGCGATGGCGATGCGGACCGGGATGCGCGCCGATCAGGCCGAGGACATCGTGCAGGACGTGCTGCTGACCGCCTGGCGCAAGGCGTCGATGTTCGATCCGGGGCGCGCGCAAGTCTCCAGCTGGATATACCAGATCGCCCGCA
>JBAVQZ010000647.1:0-3483 GCA_049694515.1 Paracoccaceae bacterium
GTGTGTCCTCGGCCTTGTGGCCCGAACCCTCCGCCTCATCATCAAAGTTTGCCATCTGGCGAACGGCGTTAAATGCGTTTACCATCCGCTCCACTTCTTCGGCTGACCCCTCGGTCGATCCGCGAAAAAAGCTAGTAAGTGCTTCATCATCCCGCAAGTGAGCGTCAGGATAAAAACCAAACAGTTCGGAATATGCGTCTCTCAGACAAATTGCCAACGTTGTTCCAACGTCTGAACGCAGCTCGTTCCATTTGTCTGTGGGGCCGCCTCCCCTTTTGTCCTCCACAAGCCCCAAGAACTTGACCGCGTAAAGAAAATTTTCGTCGTAGGAACTCTTGAATCCCAGCTTTTTAATATACGCTCTATCCACACTAGGGGGCTTGCCAACTTTGGTAAGCTCCGTCAGAAAGCTCTGGAATTTGTCGACTACGTAGATTTGTGGGTATTTCGTCACGACTAGTCCCGCTATGGTTGCCACTAAACCACAGCGAAGGATGTATTTGGCGAAAAGTCAATCATCCATCTTCAACGCGTTGATGAACGCCTGCTGCGGGATCTCGACCTTCCCGAACTGGCGCATCTTCTTCTTGCCGGCCTTCTGCTTGTCCAGCAGCTTGCGTTTGCGCGTCGCGTCGCCGCCATAGCATTTGGCCGTCACGTCCTTGCGCATCGCCGACAGCGTCTCGCGCGCCACCACGCGGCCGCCGACCGCCGCCTGGATCGGGATCTTGAACATGTGGCGCGGGATCAGCTCTTTCAGCTTTTCCACCATCGCCCGGCCCCGCCCCTCGGCCCGGTCACGATGCACCATCGTGGACAGCGCGTCCACCGGCTCGTCATTCACAAGGATCTGCATCTTGACCAGGTTGTCCTCGCGATAGCCGACCAGTTGATAGTCAAAGCTGGCATAGCCCCGCGTGACCGATTTCAGCCGGTCGTAGAAATCGAACACCACCTCGTTCAGCGGCAGGTCATAGACCACCATCGCCCGCGTCCCGGCATAGGTCAGGTCAAGCTGGATGCCGCGCCGGTCCTGGCACAGCTTCAGCACGTCGCCCAGGAACTCGTCCGGCACCAGGATGGTCGCCTTGATGCGCGGCTCCTCGATATGATCGACCTGGGTCATGTCGGGCATGTCGGCGGGGTTGTGCAACTCGCGGCACTCGCCGTCGCGCATGAAGACGTTATAGACCACCGAGGGCGCCGTGGTGATCAGGTCGATATCGTATTCCCGCTCGATCCGGTCGCGGATCACCTCCAGGTGCAGCAGCCCGAGGAACCCGCAGCGGAAGCCGAAGCCCAGCGCGGCCGATGTCTCCATCTCGTAGCTGAACGAGGCGTCGTTCAGCGCCAGCTTCTCGATCGCGTCGCGCAGATCCTCGAATTCCGAGGAATCCACCGGGAACAGGCCGCAGAACACCACCGGGATCGACGGCTTGAAACCCGGCAGCGCGGTTTCGCAGCCCTTCTTCTCGGTGGTGATGGTGTCGCCCACGCGGGTGTCGCGCACCTGCTTGATCGAGGCGGTCAGAAAGCCGATCTCGCCCGGGCCCAGCTCGGCCACGTCGGTCATCGCGGGGCGGTAGATGCCGACGCGGTCGACCTCGTACAGCCCGCCGGTCTTCATCATCTTGATGCGCTGACCCTTCTTCAACACCCCGTCGATGATCCGCACGATCACCACGACGCCCAGGTAAGGGTCGTATTTGCTGTCCACCAGCATCGCCTTGAGCGGCGCCTCGCGGTCGCCCTCGTGCGGCGGCGGCAGGCGCTTGACGATCGCCTCCAGCACGTCGGGGATGCCCAGGCCCGTCTTGGCGGAAATCTCGACCGCGTCGCTGGCGTCGATGCCGATCACGTCCTCGATCTGTTCCTTCACGCGGTCCACGTCGGCGGCGGGCAGGTCGATCTTGTTCAGGACCGGCACGATCTCGTGGTCCGCGTCGATCGCCTGGTAGACATTGGCCAGCGTCTGCGCCTCGACCCCTTGCGTCGCGTCCACCACCAGCAGCGATCCCTCGACCGCCCGCATCGAGCGGCTGACCTCATAGGCGAAGTCAACATGGCCGGGCGTGTCGATCAGGTTCAGCACATAGGTGTGGCCGTCCTCCGCCGGGTACTCGATCCGCACGGTGTTGGCCTTGATGGTGATGCCGCGCTCGCGCTCGATATCCATCGCGTCGAGCAGCTGCTCCTTCATGTCGCGTTCGGCCACCGTCCCGGTCAGCTGGATCAGCCGGTCGGCCAGGGTGGATTTGCCGTGGTCGATATGCGCCACGATGGAGAAATTGCGGATATATGCAAGCTCGGTCATGCGGGCGGATATGATCGGGAATTGGGGGCTGGTCAAGCGCTGTCGCGGAAGGGTCGGCAGGGCGCTGCCCGGGCGGCCCGACGCGAATTGTCCGAAAAGGCCGCCGTCCCTAAAGCTCCGGCAGGGCGTCCCGCCGCACCAGCGTGCGCAGCGTGAAGCTCGACCGCATCGCCCGGATTCCCGGCACCCGCATCAGCCGATCCTCCAGAAACCGGTCGAAGGCGGTCAGATCCTCGGCCACGACCTTGATCAGGATGTCGCGCGAGCCGGTCATCAGGTGGCATTCCATGACCTCCTCGAAGGTCGCGATCGTCCGCTCGAATGCGTCGATCGTGTCGCGCGACTGCCGCTCCAGTTCCACCGACACGAAAATCGAGATCGGCAGCCCCAGCTTCGCCTGATCGACCCGCGCGCCATAGCCGGTGATCACCCCCTCCTTCTCCAGCCGGGCGACCCGCCGGGCGCAGGGCGTGGGCGACAGGCCGACGGCCGCCGAAAGGTCGGCAAGGGTCAGCCGCCCGTCCCGCTGAAGCGCCGTCAGGATCCTGCGGTCTATGGCATCCATGGCGAATTCCTTCAATTAATGGCGTCATTTTAGCATAAATCTGCCGCTATGCACCGCTTTTCAGGCCAATTTGGTGCATATCCCCAAGGCGCATGCGGCATACTTGCCCCAAAGGGAGGAACGCGCCATGGAACTCAACACACTCACGGTTCCCACGCATGAGCATGTCGTGCGGGTCACCGATGCCGACAGCGGCCTGACCGGCTTCATCGCCCTGCATTCCACGGCCCTCGGCCCCGCTGCGGGCGGGCTCAGGATGCGCCGCTATGACAACGAGGAGGCCGCGCTTGACGATGTGCTGCGCCTGTCGCGCGGCATGACCTTCAAGAACGCGGCCGCCGGTCTGCCGCTGGGCGGCGGCAAGGCGGTCATCATCGGCGATCCGCGCACCGAAAAGACCCCGGCGCGACTGGCCGCGATGGGCCGCGCCGTCGAATCGCTCAAGGGCCGCTACTGGACGGCCGAGGACATGGGGATGAGCCCCGCCGACATGGCCGTGGTCGCCGCCGAAACCGGCCATGTCGCCGGGCTGCCCGACGGCCCCTTCGCCAGCGGCGACCCGTCGCCCATCACCGCGCGCGGCATTTTCAACGCGATCCGCACC
>JBAVQZ010000648.1:0-1988 GCA_049694515.1 Paracoccaceae bacterium
GACCGTGCCCGCCCCGGCGCGCATCGTGTCCTCGGCATGGCGCGCGGGGCTGTCTGGGTCTTCCATGGCCGCCGCCACGCCGCCCTGCGCCCAGGCCGAACTTGCCCCTTCGCCCAATGTCTCGGGCGAGATCATCAGGACCGGACGCGGCGCCAGCTTCAGCGCGGCATAAAGCGCGCCGATCCCGGCACCGACGATGACGATGCGCTCGGTCTTGACGGGCTGGTTCACAACGCGCGCCTTACGCCGCCAGCGACCGGCTGAGGTCGATCATCCGCCGCACCGCGTGGCGCGCCTTGTCGGCGGTCTCGGGATCGACGGTGACTTCCTGCGTCATCGTGTGCAGCGAATAGAGGATCTTCTCCAGCGTGATCTTCTTCATGTAGGGGCACATGTTGCAGGGCTTGGCGAATTCGACCTCCGGCAGCTCGTCGGCGATGTTGGAGGCCATCGAGCACTCGGTGACCAGCATCGCCTTCTTCGGATGGTGCTTGTGCACCCAGTCCACGATCCCGCTGGTCGAGCCGGTGAAGTCGGCCTCGGCCACCACCTCGGGCGTGCATTCGGGATGGGCGATCACCTTCACCTCGGGGTCGCTCTCGCGGTAGGCGCGGATGTCGGCAGCGGTGTAAAGCTCGTGCACGATGCAGCTGCCGGCCCACCACACGACCTTCTTGTCGGTCTGCGCCGCGACGTTCTGCGCCAGGAACTGGTCCGGCGTCATGATGACCGTGTCGCTTTCCATCGCGTTCACGATCTGAAGAGCGTTGGACGACGTGCAGCAGATGTCGGAGGCCGCCTTCACCTCGGCCGTGGTGTTGACGTAGCTCACGACCGGGGCGCCGGGATAGCGACGGCGCATCTCCTCCACGCCCTCGGCGGTGATCGACTCCGCCAGCGAACATCCGGCCTCCATGTCGGGGATCAGCACCGTCTTGGCGGGGTTCAGGATCTTCGAGGTCTCGGCCATGAAATGCACGCCGCACTGCACGATCGCGTCCTGCTCGACCTCGGTGGCCTTGATGGCCAGTTGCAGGCTGTCGCCGACGAAATCCGCGACCCCGTGATAGATTTCCGGCGTCATGTAGTTATGCGCCAGGATCACCGCGTTGCGCTGTTTTTTCAGACGGTTGATCTCGACCACATAAGGCGCGAACACCGCCCAGTCGGCCAGCGGGATCACGCGGTCGGTCGTTTCATGGATCTCGCGTGTCGCCTCGGCCTTCTCCATCGACGGGGCAAGGTCGTAATGTTCCGCAAGCGTGGCTTTCACCGAAGTGAGATCGAACACTGGCAGGGTCCTCCCGGGATAAACTTGGCGGATGTCATATACGCCCGGCGCAGCTATCGCCAGCCGATATCCGTCCAATCTGGCCGCAACCCGGTCCACAACATGGTATTCAGCCCCGGGTCGCCGCCGCCTTTTTCCAATGTGGCATCGCGGCGCCGCGATTTCCAGCGCAGCTTTCCGCCGACGGCCACGCTAATTGCGCCAGATCAATGCGTCGCCGACGCGACCCGCCTACGGTTCCCCTTTCCGGAGAATCGTTCGTTCCGGGTGGTGGGAAATTCTGGTGCGCACCGGCCCCCGCAAGGGTACGTCGGTCGCGCGGCTTCTGCCGATCCGGGCAACGCGTGATCCCGAGACGTGCTGCCATCTGGGAGGAGCCGCGCCATGACCCGAACCGACACGCTCAACACATTGCCCACCAACGATCCGGCCCCCGCGCCCCGTTCGCAGCCGGGCTTCGGCCATGTGCTTGCCTGCGTCGACAGCTCGCCCGAAGCCCGCTTCGTGCTGGAACAGGCCGCCGCCATGGCCGGAATCATGGGGGCGAAGCTGAGTGTCATCCGGGTGATGCAGCCCGCGCCGGGGGCCCCGATGCCCTCCGATCCGCTGGACTGGGACCTGTCCCGGCGCGACGTCAAGGCCGAACTGGACCGGATGGTCGAGGCGGTGGCCGAGGTCGATCAGGTCGGCACCGATG
>JBAVQZ010000649.1:0-2871 GCA_049694515.1 Paracoccaceae bacterium
TGACCGACAAGGAAAACGAGATCTACGGCATCTGCCTGCGCGGCAAGCCGGGCTGGGGCGAGAACACCGCCTTCCTGACGACCATGGCCAACAGCTTCGGCGCGCGCTGGTTCGACATGGACTGGAATCCCCAGTTCGACACCGAGCCGTGGAAGAACACGCTCGACTTCTACCTCAAGCTGATGGCTGATGCCGGCCCTCCGGGCGCCTCGTCGAACGGCTTCAACGAGAATCTGTCGCTGTTCCAGCAGGGTAAGTGCGGCATGTGGATCGACGCGACCGTGGCCGCATCCTTCGTGACCAACCCGGAGGATTCCACCGTCGCCGACAAGGTCGGTTTCGCGCTGGCCCCCGATAACGGCCTCGGCAAGCGCGCCAACTGGCTCTGGGCCTGGTCGCTGGCGATCCCGGCCGGGACGCAGAAGGCCGACGCCGCCAAGAAGTTCATCGCCTGGGCGACCTCTAAGGACTACCTGAACCTCGTGGCCGAGAAGGAAGGCTGGGCCAACGTGCCGCCGGGCACGCGCACCTCGCTTTACGAGAACCCGAAATACCTCGAGGCCGCGCCTTTCGCCAAGATGACGCTTGAAAGCATCAACTCGGCCGATCCGCAGAACCCGACGGTCGACCCGGTGCCCTATACCGGTGTGCAGTTCGTCGCGATCCCCGAGTTCCAGGGAATCGGCACGGCCGTGGGCCAGCAGTTCTCGGCCGCGCTGGCCGGGCAGGAGACCGCCGAGCAGGCGCTGCAGAACGCGCAGGCGCTGACCACGCGCGAGATGACGAAGGCCGGTTACATCAAGTAACCGGACCCTCCCGCGGCGGGGCCGGGCCTCCCGGCCGGTCCCGCCGGTTTTTCACGCTCAACGCTTCGGGGTGACCCAATGTCCACTCAGCATTCCCGCGCGGCGGCGCGGCTGATGATCTCTCCCGCGGTCCTGCTGCTTCTGGGCTGGATGATCATCCCGTTGTCGATGACGATCTATTTCTCGTTCCTGCATTACAACCTGCTGATGCCCGGAACGCATGATTTCGTCGGCTTCACCAATTACCGCTATTTCCTGACCGATCCGGCCTTCTTCACCGCCATGGCCAACACGCTTCTGCTGGTGGGCGGAGTGCTGGTGATCACCATCGTCGGCGGCGTGCTGCTGGGCTTGCTTCTGGATCAGCCGATCTGGGGGCAGGGGATCGTGCGAATCCTGGTGATTGCGCCGTTTTTCGTGATGCCCACCGTTTCGGCGCTGGTGTGGAAGAACATGTTCATGAACCCGGTGAACGGGCTTTTTGCCTATGCCGCCAAGGCGCTGGGGATGCAGCCCTTCGATTTCCTGGCGCATGCGCCGCTGGCCTCGATCATCCTGATCGTGTCCTGGCAATGGCTGCCTTTCGCCACGCTGATCCTGCTGACCGCGCTGCAATCGCTGGACCAGGAGCAGCTGGAGGCTGCCGAGATGGACGGCGCAGGCCCCTTCAGCCGGTTCTTCTTCATCATGCTGCCGCACCTGGCGCGCGCCATTACCGTGGTGGTGCTGATCCAGACGATCTTCCTGCTGTCGGTCTTCGCCGAGATCCTGGTGACCACCAATGGCGGTCCCGGCAATGCCTCGACCAACCTGACCTATCTGGTCTACGTCCAGTCGCTGTTGCAGTTCGATGTCGGCGGCGGGTCCGCGGGCGGCATCGTGGCGGTGATCCTGGCCAATATCGTCGCGATCTTCCTGATGCGGATGATCGGCAAGAACCTGGAGACCTGAGCCATGGCACGCGCTGTAACCCCCCGCCGCAAGACCGTCATCACCGCCCTGGCCTGGCTCGTGGCGCTGATCATCTTCTTCCCGATCCTGTGGACGGTTCTGACCTCGTTCAAGACCGAGGCGGAGGCGATCGCCTCGCCGCCGCGCTTCGTGAACTTCCACTGGACGCTTCAGAACTATGTCGAGGTACAGGAGCGGTCGAACTACTTCCGGCATTTCTGGAACTCGGTGGTGATCTCCATCGGCTCCACCGTGCTGGGGCTGATCATCGCGATCCCGGCGGCCTGGGCCATGGCCTTCGTGCCGGGCCGGCGCACCAAGGACGTGCTGATGTGGATGCTGTCCACCAAGATGCTGCCGCCCGTCGGCGTGCTGATCCCGATCTACCTGATCTTCCGCGACACCGGGCTGCTGGACACCCGCACCGGGCTGGTCATCGTGCTGACGCTGATCAATCTGCCGATCATCGTGTGGATGCTCTATACCTACTTCAAGGAGATCCCCGGCGAGATCCTTGAGGCCGCCCGGATGGACGGGGCGGCGCTGCGCGACGAAATCCTCTACGTTCTGACGCCGATGGCGGTGCCGGGCATCGCCTCGACGTTGCTGCTCAACGTCATCCTGGCCTGGAACGAGGCGTTCTGGACGCTCAACCTGACTGCCGCCAACGCGGCGCCGCTGACCGCCTTCATCGCCAGCTATTCCAGCCCCGAGGGGCTGTTCTACGCCAAGCTCAGCGCGGCCTCGACCATGGCGATCGCGCCGATCCTGATCCTGGGCTGGTTCAGCCAGAAACAACTTGTCCGCGGCCTGACCTTCGGCGCGGTGAAATGAAGGGACCATCATGGGACAGATAACCCTTGAGAAAGTGACCAAGAGCTTCGGCGACGTGAACGTGATCCCGCCGCTGGACCTGGAGATCAACGACGGGGAGTTCGTGGTCTTCGTCGGCCCCTCCGGCTGCGGCAAGTCCACGCTCCTGCGCCTGATCGCGGGGCTGGAGGACGTGAGCGGCGGCGTCATCGAGATCGACGGCGTGAACGCCACCGCCCTGCCCCCGGCCCGGCGCGGGCTGGCGATGGTGTTCCAGTCCTACGCGCTCTACCCGCATATG
>JBAVQZ010000650.1:0-8735 GCA_049694515.1 Paracoccaceae bacterium
ACCATGCGGGTGCGGGCCTCCATCTCGGTCAGCTGGCGCTTGGCCTCTTCCAGCGCGGCGTTGGTGGCGGCCAGTTCGCGGTTGGTCTGGGCCAGTTGCTCGGCATGGGCCAAAAGTTGGTCGGACAGCACCTCGGATCGGGTGCGCAGAAGTTCCTCCTGCCGCTTGATGCCCGTGATGTCGGTATAGACGGTGACCCATCCGCCCTGCGGCAGCGGGCTCCCCTCGACCGAGATGGTGCGCCCGTTGGAGCGGGTGCGTTCCATGTAGTGCGGCTCGAAGGCGCGGGCCTGTTCGACCCGCTCGCGCACCGCCGCCTCGGCGTCATCCACGGGGCCGTACTCGCCGCGTTCCACCAGGAACTGGATGGTGTCCTCGAAGCGGGCGCCGGGCGTGACGAGCGCCTCGGGAAGGTCGAACATCTCGCGGAACATCCGGTTGCACACCGCCAGCCGCAGATCGCCGTCATAGATCGACAGCGCCTGCTGGATCAGGTTGAGGCCGGCCTCGGTCATGCGGGCGCGGTCGTCTTCGGATGCGGTCATGGCGATCGTTCCTCCCGCATAATGGCTAGCACCGCTCCGGCAGGTGGGGAAGAGGCCGGGCGCGCGGTTACAATTCGTTAGGATTGCGCAAAAGTGAGGTAAAGTTTGACCGCCACCCAGAAAGTGTCACGCTGAGTGAGCGCCAGAATCGCAAGAAGCACGATCGGCGCTGCCGGACCGCCGGCGCAGGGAGGAGAAAACTTGACCAGCACAACCGCGCCCGAGGGCGATCTGTGTTCCATTCCCGCATTGCTAAAGCGCAACGCACGGGTTCATGGCGCGAGTCCCGCGTATCGCGAGAAAGAGTTCGGCATCTGGCAGAGCTGGACCTGGATCGAGGCCGCCGAGGAAATCCGCGCCATGGCGCTGGGCTTCCTGGCGCTGGGTGTGGAGCGGGGCGACTATGTCGCCGTGATCGGCCGCAACCGTCCGGCGCATTACTGGGCGATGGTCGCCGCGCAGATGTGCGGCGCGGTCCCGGTGCCGCTTTACCAGGACGCCAATGCCGAAGAGATGGCCTATGTGCTGGAGCATTGCGGCGCGCGCTTCGTGGTTTGCGGCGACCAGGAGCAGGTGGACAAGGTGATCGAGGTGCAGGACCGGGTGCATTGCATCGAGCAGGTCATGTACAACGACAAGCGCGGGATGCGGAAATACGATCACACGCATCTCAACTGGCTGCACGACATCCAGGCCGAGGGACGCGCCGCGCATCAGCGCCTTGAGGATGAGCTGACCGCGCGCACAGCCGAACTGACCTACGACCATATCTGCGTGATGCTTTATACCTCGGGCACGACCGGCAAGCCCAAGGGCGTTGTGCTGTCGAACCGCAACATCATCGAGACCTCGAAGAACAGCGCCGAGTTCGATCACCTGACCCACACCGACGAGGTCCTGGCCTATCTTCCGATGGCCTGGGTCGGCGATTTCATCTTCTCGATCGGGCAGGCCTACTGGACCGGGTTCTGCGTCAACTGCCCCGAAAGCGAAGACACGATGATGACCGATCTGCGCGAAATCGGGCCGACCTATTATTTTGCGCCGCCGCGTATCTTCGAGACGCAGCTGACCAACGTGATGATCCGCATGGAAGATGCCGGGCAGATCAAGAAATGGCTGTTCGATCATTTCATGCAGGTCGCCCGCCGCGTCGGGCCCGACATTCTGGACGGCAAGCCGGTGTCGGCCATGGACCGCTTCCGCTACTGGCTCGGCGGCATCCTCGTCTATGGACCGCTGAAAAATACGCTGGGTTTCAGCCGGGTGCGCGTGGGCTATACCGCCGGCGAGGCAATCGGACCCGAGATCTTCGATTTCTACCGCTCGCTGGGGATCAACCTCAAACAGCTCTACGGTCAGACCGAGGCGAGCGTCTTCATCACCCAGCAACCCGACGGCGAGGTGCGCTCGGACACCGTCGGAGTGCCGTCTCCCGGCGTCGAGGTGAAGATCGGCGACAACGGAGAGGTCTATTACCGCTCCCCCGGCACGTTCGTGGAGTATTACAAGAACGCCGAGAGCACGGCCGACACCAAGGACCCCGAGGGCTGGGTGGCCACCGGTGATGCCGGCTTCTTCGAGGAGGATACCGGCCACCTGCGGATCATCGACCGGGCCAAGGACGTGGGCAAGATGGCCGACGGCAGCCTCTACGCGCCGAAATACGTCGAGAACAAGCTGAAATTCTATCCCGACATCCTGGAGGCCGTCGTGTTCGGCGCGGGGCGCGAGATGTGCACCGCCTTCATCAACATCGACCTGTCGGCGGTCGGCAACTGGGCCGAGCGGAACAATATCGCCTATGCCTCCTACCAGGAACTCAGCCAGCACCCGAAGGTGATCGAGACGATCCAGGCCCATGTCGAGGAGGTCAACCGCAGCGTCGCCGAGGATCCGATGCTGTCGGGCTGCCAGGTGCATCGCTTCCTGATCCTGCACAAGGAGCTGGACGCCGATGACGGCGAACTGACCCGCACCCGCAAGGTGCGCCGCAAGATCATCGAGGAAAAATACGCCGACCTGATCGCCGCGCTCTACGACGGCTCCGACTCGATCTACACCGAAACGGAGGTCACCTACGAGGACGGGCGCAAGGGCAAGCTGAAAGCGACGCTGGAAATTCGCGACGCGGCGGTTCTGGAGCCGCAGCACAGAAGGATGGCCGCGGAATGAAGGACATGAGCGACGGATACACCACCGCCGATGGCCGCAAGATCGGCAAGGTGCTGATGGAAATGAAGAATATCACGCTGCGCTTCGGTGGCGTGGTGGCGATCAAGGACATCTCTTTCGACATCCGCGAGGGCGAGATCCGGGCGATCATCGGGCCGAACGGGGCCGGCAAGTCCTCGATGCTGAACGTGATTTCCGGCTTCTATGTCCCTCAGGAGGGCGAGGTCTGGTTTCGCGGCGAGAAGCGCCCGCAGATGCGCCCGTATCAAGTGGCCGCGCAGGGCATCGCGCGGACCTTCCAGAACATCGCGCTGTTTCGTGGCATGTCTACGCTCGACAACATCATGACCGGGCGGATGACGCTGATGCGGACCGGCATGGCGGCCCAGGCCCTGTGGTGGGGCCGGGCCGAGCGCGAGGAAAGCGAGCACCGCGAAGCTGTTGAAAAGATTATCGACTTCCTGGAGATCCAGACAATCCGCAAGACGCCTGTCGGCCGTCTTCCCTATGGTCTGCAGAAGCGGGTCGAACTGGGCCGCGCGCTGGCCGCCGAGCCCAGGCTGCTGCTGCTGGACGAGCCGATGGCCGGCATGAATGTCGAGGAGAAGGAGGACATGTCCCGCTTCATCCTGGACGTGAACGACGAGTTCGGCACCACCATCGCGCTGATCGAGCATGACATGGGCGTGGTCATGGACCTGAGCGACCGGGTCGTGGTGATGGATTACGGCAAGAAGATCGGTGACGGCACGCCGGACGTGGTGCGCCGGAACCAGGACGTGATCGACGCCTATCTGGGGGTGAGCCATGACTGATTTCGCGATGCACCGGGCGTACACGGCCCGTGCACAAACCGTGCATACGATTTGCGGAGGCCGGCGTAATGCCTGATCAACTTCTCTTCGCGATGGAGGTGACACTGAACGGCCTGATGGCCGGCGTCATGTACGCGCTGGTCGCGCTGGGCTTCGTGCTGATCTTCAAGGCCTCCGGCATCTTCAATTATGCCCAGGGCGTGCTGGCGCTGTTCGCGGCGCTGACGCTGGTGGGGTTGCAGGACGGGCAGGTGCCCTTTGCGCGGCTGATCAACGCGGTCTTCGGGACCGAGGTCCAGCGCTTCCCCTGGCACCTGCCGTCGATCGTCGCCATCGTGGTGACCATCGGTGTCATGATCGTGCTGGCGATCGCGGTCGAGAAGCTGATCCTCAAGCACCTCGTCAACCAGGAGCCGATCATCCTGTTCATGGCGACCATCGGCCTGGCCTATTTCCTGGAAGGGTTCGGCGACATAATGTGGGGCGCCGACATCAAGAACCTTGACGTGGGTCTGCCGCAGGGCATGTCGGAAATCATCGAGAGCGCCACCTACAACATGTTCGGCTACGGGTTCTTCATCGACCGGCTGGACATCGTGGCGAGCGCGGTGGCGGCGGTCCTGGTGATCGGGCTGACGCTGTTCAGCCAGTTTTCCAAACAGGGCCGGGCGCTGCGCGCGGTGGCCGATGATCACCAGGCGGCGCTTTCGGTGGGCATCAGCCTGCGCTTCATCTGGGTGCTGGTCTGGTCCATCGCGGGCTTCGTGGCGCTGGTCGCCGGCATCATGTGGGGCACCAAGTCGGGCGTGCAGTTCAGCCTGTCGCTGATCGCGCTGAAGGCGCTGCCGGTGCTGATGCTGGGTGGATTCACTTCGATCCCCGGTGCGATCGTCGGCGGGCTGATCATCGGCATGGGCGAGAAGCTGTTCGAATTCGCGATCGGCCCGATGGTGGGCGGCGCGACCGAGAACTGGTTCGCCTATGTGCTGGCGCTTCTGTTCCTCGTGTTCCGGCCGCAGGGCCTGTTCGGCGAGAAGATCATCGAGAGGGTGTGAGCATGAAATTCTGTTCGATCGCCTGCGTGACCGGCTGGATGGGCTTCTGGACCTTCGGCTTTCTGGCGCTGAGCGCGCCGCAGGGCGAGCCGCCGGTCCACACCGTCACCGCGATCCTGCTTGCGTTCCTGGGGCTGATGGCCGGGTCGGGCAGCTGGCTGAAACTCGCACGGGAGGTGCGCTGAATGTTTTATCGTGAGGCCGGCGACTTCAAGACCTCCTACCTGGAGGACAGCCAGACCTTCCCGATCAAGTTCGACCGCTGGCGCTATTACGCGGTGCTGGCGGTAGCGTTCGGGGTGATCCCGTTCATCATCAACGACTACTGGGCGAACGCGGTGCTGCTGCCGCTCTTGATCTATGCGATCGCGGCGATCGGGCTGAACATCCTGGTGGGCTATTGCGGCCAGCTGAGCCTCGGAACGGGCGGGTTCATGGCGGTGGGGGCCTATGCCTGCTACAAGCTGATGACGATGCCGTTCGAGCTGAACATCGTGTTCTGCGTGATCCTGTCGGGCTTCATCACCGCGGCGGTGGGCGTGCTGTTCGGCCTGCCTTCACTCAGGATCAAGGGGTTCTACCTGGCCGTGGCGACGCTTGCGGCGCAGTTCTTCCTGGTGTGGCTGTTCAACAAGGTGCCTTGGTTCTACAACTACTCGGCCTCGGGGCAGATCTCGGCGCCCGAGCGCACGGTGTTCGGCATCGCGGTGACGGGGGCCGAAACCACGGCCTGGGCGAAATACATGATCTGCCTTGTCTTCGTGGTGGCCGTCGCCTGGGTCGCGCGCAACCTGACGCGCGGCACGATCGGACGCAGCTGGATGGCGATCCGCGACATGGATATCGCTGCCGAGATCATCGGGGTGAACCCGCTGAAGGCCAAGCTGACGGCCTTTGCCGTTTCGTCCTTCTTCGTCGGCATCGCCGGCGCGTTGTTCTTCAGCGTCTATCTGGGCGCGGTGGAGGTGACCGAGGCGTTCGGCATCGGCAAGTCCTTCCTGGTGCTGTTCATGATAATCATCGGCGGGCTGGGCTCGATCTTCGGCAGTTTCGCCGGGGCCGCCTTTCTGGTGCTGTTGCCGGTGCTTCTGAAAAACCTTCTGGTGGGCAATCTTGGCTGGCCCACGGACCTGGCCGCGCATATCGAGCTTATGATCGTCGGCGGGCTGATCATATTCTTCCTGATCGCCGAGCCGCACGGCCTGGCGCAGCTCTGGCGGATCGCCAAGGAGAAACTGAGGCTTTGGCCCTTCCCGTATTAGGGACGGGCCGTTCAAGACGCATCTCCGCAAGGGGCGGGGGTGACACGGGCAGAGCGTGGAATGACAACCCCGCCTGCCTCCCCGTGGAAACCGGGGGACATCGGAAACCATCATGGGAGGAAAAAGACCGATGAAACTGAAACTTGCAACCCTGGCGCTGACGGCGGCGATGGCCGCGGCGCCGGCGGCGATGGCGGACCTGACGTTCCCGTCGCTGTCCTACCGGACCGGGCCGTATGCGCCCAACGGCATCCCCTTCGCGGATGGCTATGCCGACTATTTCACGCTGATCAACGAGCGTGACGGCGGCGTCGGCGGCGTGAAGATCAACATGCCCGAATGCGAGACCGGCTATAATACCGAGAAGGGTGTGGAATGCTATGAATCGACCAAGGACATGGGCGAGGGCGCGCTGATCTATCAGCCGCTGTCCACCGGCATCACCTATCAGCTGATTCCCAAGGTCAGTGCTGACGGCATCCCGCTGCACTCGATGGGCTATGGCCGGACGTCTGCGGCGAACGGCAAGGTGTTCAAGTGGGTGTTCAACTACCCCGCGAACTACTGGGACGGCGCGTCGATCATGATCAAGTACCTGCTTGACCAGAACGGCGGCAACCTGGAAGGCAAGACCATCGCGCTGCTCTATCACAACTCGGCCTACGGCAAGGAGCCGATCCGCACGCTGGAGGAACTGGCCAAGAAGCACGGCTACACCCTGACCACGATCCCGGTGGATCACCCCGGCCAGGAGCAGAAGTCGCAGTGGCTGCAGATCCGGCGCGAGCGCCCGGATTACGTGCTGATGTGGGGCTGGGGCGTTATGAACCAGGTCGCCATCCAGGAAGCCGCCAACGTGCGGTATCCGATGGACCATTTCATCGGCATCTGGTGGTCGGGCTCGGAGAATGACGTGAAACCGGCGGGCGACGCCGCGGACGGCTATCTGGCGCTGAACATGCACAATATCGGCAGCGACTACCCGGTCTATGACGACCTGAAGCAGTATGTCTATGACAAGGGGCTTGCCGCCGGTGCGGGCGACCAGATGGGCACGGTGCTGTATAACCGGGGCATGTATGCCGCGATGCTTGCGGTCGAGGCGGCGAAGAAGGCGCAGGAGCTTTCGGGTCACGCCCAGATCAACGCGGCCGAGATGCGCGACGGCATGGAGGCGCTGGACATCACCGAGGGCGTCATGAAGGATCTTGGCATGCCGGACTTCGGCCCGACCTTCAGCGTCAGCTGCGCCGATCACGGCGGCTCGGGCGAAGCCAAGGTCCAGCAATGGGATGCGGCCGCGCAGAGCTGGCACAACGTCACCGACTGGATCACCAGCGACAAGGACGTGATCGACCCGCTGATCGAGGAGGACTCCATGGCCTATGCCAAGGAGAACAACATCGACCTGCGCTGCAACTGAGCGTGACTTCCCCCGGCCCGGGCGCACCGGGCCGGGGGCCTTTTAGGGTATTTCACACTGACGGGACGGATCCGATGCTGGACGCGGGACAAGAGCGGGACTCGCTGCTTGAGGTCAACAATATCGAGGTGATCTACAACCACGTGATCCTCGTGCTGAAGGGCGTCAGCCTGAGCGTGCCCGAAGGCGGCATTACCGCGCTTCTGGGCGGCAACGGCGCGGGCAAGACCACCACGCTGAAGGCGATCTCCAGTCTTCTGCGCTCGGAGCGGGGCGAGGTCACCAAGGGCTCTATCGTCTATCGCGGCGAGCGCGTGCAGGCGGCGGCGCCGTCGGACCTGGTCAAGCGCGGCGTCATCCAGGTGATGGAGGGGCGGCACTGCTTCGAGCATCTGACGGTCGAGGAGAACCTGCTGACCGGCGCATATACCCGCACCGACGGGCGCGCCGCGATCGACGCCGACCTGGAGCTGGTCTATTCCTATTTCCCGCGGCTTAAAGAGCGGCGGCGCAGCCAGGCGGGCTATACCAGCGGCGGCGAGCAGCAGATGACGGCGATCGGCCGCGCGCTGATGAGCCGGCCGCAGATGATCCTGCTGGACGAGCCGTCGATGGGCTTGGCCCCGCAGCTGGTCGAGCAGATTTTCCAGATCGTGAAATCGGTCAACGAGAACGAGGGCGTGACCTTCCTTCTGGCCGAGCAGAACACCAACGTGGCGCTGCGCTATGCCCATTATGGCTATATCCTGGAATCGGGCCGCATCGTGATGGACGGCCCGGCCTCGGAACTGCGCGAGAACCCGGACGTGAAGGAATTCTACCTCGGCGTCTCGGACGAAGGCCGCAAAAGCTTTCGCGACGTGCGCAGCTATCGCCGCCGCAAACGCTGGCTGTCATGATCGGTGCTGGCGTCCGGGTCCCGGTCGGCGCCCGGCAAGGCCGAATGGAGAAAGACATGTCACGCAAGGATGTCGTCGAGGCATTGCTGCGCGAGCAGGGGAGCCTCTACAGCGAGGAGATCGGGGCCAACATAGCCCGCGACGTGCCGCAGCAATGGTTCCACTGGCTGCTTGGCGCACTGCTTCTGTCGGCGCGCATCCGGTCGGAGCAGGCGGTGCAGGCCGCCGCGGCGCTGAAGGCCGAAGGGTTGCACAAGATAGACGCGATCCTCGCCGCGCGGCGCGATGACCTGATCGGCGTGTTGAACCGCAACGGCTATGCCCGGTTCGACAATGTCGGGGCGGATCAGATCCGCGCGGCGGCCGAGCTGACGCGCGAGGAATACGACGACGATCTGCGCCGGCTGTGCGACGCCGGCGGCGATGCAGCGGGGATCGAGACCCGGCTGAAGGCGTTCAAGGGGATCGGCGATGCCGGGGCGGGTATTTTCTGCCGCGAGGCACAGCTGGCCTGGGACGCGCTGTTCCCCCGCGCGGATGCACGCGCGCTCAAGGCGGCGC
>JBAVQZ010000651.1:0-2017 GCA_049694515.1 Paracoccaceae bacterium
GGCTGGATGGTCCGCACCAAGCGCCGCCCCACGACGCTGCTTTTCCACACCGCGCTGGTGCTGGCCACCGCGATGGCGGCGACGGGGCAATATGACCGCTGGGAAATCCTCGCGCTCGGCGGGCTGCATCTGCTGATCGACGCGGTAAAATCCGGTTTCTGCCGCGATACGGTTGCGGCGCATCTGTTCGACCAGGCCGCGCATCTGGCGACCATCGCCGGCTTCGCCATGATCGCCCCCGATCTCTGGACCGCCGGGGCGTGGGGACGGGCGCCGGGTTGGGTGCCCCATGCCATGATCCTGCTGGCCGGGGCCATCTATGCGACGCGGGCGGGCGGATTCGCCGTGGGCAAGTTGATGCGGCCCTATGCGCCGCAGGCCGCGCAGCAAGGGCTGGAACAGGGCGGGTTGCTGATCGGCCTTCTGGAACGCGGGTTGATCTACATGATGATCATGGTCAATCAACCCGCAGGAATCGGGTTCCTGATCGCCGCGAAGTCGTTGCTTCGCTTCGAGGCCGCGTCGAAGGAACAAAAGGCGGCGGAATACGTCATAATCGGCACGCTCGCCTCTTTCGGCTGGGCGATGCTCGTCGCCTATGGCACACAGGCCCTCCGCGACGCCCTGCCCCCGCTTGAGATTCTGCCGCCGCAGCCCTAGATTGGGGGAAGGAAACGAAGGAAGGCATCCCATGTTCGGCATTCCCGGCAAACAGGCGGTCACCATGACCCCGGCGGCCGCGAAACAGATCGCGAAGCTGATGGCGCGCGACGGCGCGGAAGGTTTGCGCATCGGCGTCAAGAAGGGCGGCTGCGCGGGCATGGAGTACACGATGGACTACGTGACCGAGGCCGACCCGAACGACGAGGCGGTCGAACAGGACGGCGCGCGGGTGCTGATCGCACCAATGGCGCAGATGTTCCTTTTCGGGACCGAGATCGACTACGAGGTCTCGCTGCTGGAGTCCGGGTTCAAGTTCCGCAACCCCAATGTCGTCGATGCCTGCGGCTGCGGCGAGTCGATCAAGTTCGCCGAGACCTGAGCCGCGGGCCGGCCTGCGGTCTTGCCTCCGCCGCCGCTTTCGGGCCATCTGTCCCCCGACACGTAACGGAGGGACCGATGCCGAAGAAACTTGCCGCCGGAAACTGGAAGATGAACGGAACCGCCGCCGACCTGGCCGAGGTCGAGGCGTTGAAAACCGCGCACCCCGCCCCCTCCGTCGATATCCTGCTCTGCCCGCCGGCGACGCTTCTCTCGCGCATGTCCGATCTGACCGCGGGCGGCCCCGTCGTCACAGGCGGGCAGGATTGCCACGCGGCCGCCTCGGGGGCGCATACCGGCGACATCGCCGCGTCAATGCTGGCCGACGCGGGCGCCAGCCATGTCATCCTGGGCCATTCCGAACGCCGCGCCGATCACGGCGAAAGCGACGCCGACGTACGCGCCAAGACCCTTGCGGCGCACGGGGCCGGGCTGGTCGCCGTGGTCTGCCTGGGCGAGACAGAGGCGCAGCGCGATGCCGGCGAAACGCTGGCGGTGATCGGCACGCAGCTCGACGGCTCCCTGCCCGACGGCATGACCGCCGAGACCCTGGTGATCGCCTATGAGCCCGTCTGGGCGATCGGCACAGGCCGCGTGCCGACGCTGGATCAGATCGCCGAGGTCCACGATTTCCTGCGCGCGCGGCTGGCAGACCGCTTCGGCAAGACGGCGCAGGGCATCCGCCTGCTCTATGGCGGCTCGGTCAAGCCGGGCAACGCGGCCGAGATATTCGCCACATCCAATGTCGATGGCGCGCTGGTGGGCGGCGCCTCGCTCAAGGCCGCGGATTTCTCGGCGATCATCGCCGCGCTGGAAAACGCCCCCGCGTGAGTCGGGGCCGGGTCAAGGATCGAAGACCGCGCGCCGGCGCGGCGCCGCAGGCGTCCTTGACGCGGACGCGACTCGCATCAGGCTGGACAGGGCGACCTGAAGAGCAGCCTGCTCTTCAGGCGCTTCTCCGCAGACACGTCCCGCC
>JBAVQZ010000652.1:0-2134 GCA_049694515.1 Paracoccaceae bacterium
GCCGGACGTCGTGCAGGACATCCGTAGTCATTTCAAAGAGCGGTTGGGGGCCGAGCTGGCGTTGATCGACGGTGGCGCATCGCGGTCGAACCTGAGTTTTCAGGTGCTGCCAACGCAGCGGGCGACCAAGATGACCGATATCCTCGACGCGATCGAGGCCCAGCTTCCACGCGAAGGCGTGTCGGGGGCGGTCGTCTATTGTGCGACACGCAGCGCCACGGAGCGTGTGGCGGAGTTCCTAAAGCAGCAGGGCATCGCCGCAGAGCGGTATCATGCGGGCCTGAGCGCCGATGACAAGCGTGATATCCAGGAGGACTTCCGCGTCGGCAATCTGAGGGTGATCGCGGCCACCAACGCCTTTGGGATGGGGGTCGACAAACCGGACATCCGTCTTGTGGTTCACGGTGACGTGCCTGGGTCCCTGGAAAATTACCTGCAAGAGGCGGGGCGCGCCGGCCGGGACCGCGAGCCTGCAAACTGCGTCCTTCTTTTCAATATGGAAGACGTCGATCGGCAGTTCAGCCTCAGCGCGCGTTCCCGGCTTGCGCGGCACGAAATTGGTGCGATCCTGAAAGCTCTTCGGCGCCTTGATACACGCACCGGAAAAGGCGGTGAGATCGTTGCGACGCCGGGTGAGATCGTCCACGAAGAAAAAGATCGGGATTTCCAGCGAGACAGCAATACCGATGACACGCGGGTAAAGACGGCCGTCGCCTGGCTGGAAGAGGCGCACCTTCTGAACCGCGAAGAAAACCGCGTGCAGGTCTTTCCCGCCTCGCTCCGGGTGAGGAGCATGCAGGAGGTCCGCGAAATCCTTGCTGCCGCCGAGATCACTGAGCGGCGGCGCGACGATCTGACCGCCATCGTGCAGCACATCATCAATGCGCCACAGGAAGAGGGCATCACGACGGACGAGCTCTGCGGGGTCAGTGGGCTGACGGTGTCGGGCGTCCGCAAGGCCTTGGCGGATCTCGAAGCTCTGGGGATCGCAAAGGACGATACAAACATCACCATCTTTGCGCATGTGCGCGTCGAGAATGCCTCGCCGAAACGGTTCGAAGCGGCATCCCGGTTGGAATCCAACCTGATCGCGATCCTTAGAGAGCAAGCGCCAGATGTGGAGATCGACGAGGCGTGGCCCTGCCATCTGGCCTCGGTGGCACAGGCCCTACGGGAGCAGGGACACGCTTCCGTGCGGCCCGATATTGTCGAGGGGTTGCTTCGTGGGATTGCGCAGGATGGCCGCGACATGGATGGCGGTAAAGGCAATATCGGGCTGCGCAAGGTCTCCAAAGGCAGTCTCTTGGTGCGAATGCAAAGGTCATGGGCGGTAATCGAGCAGACCGCTCAGCTTCGCAGGCAGGCAGCAGAGCGGTTGGTTTCACACTTGATTGACAAGGTCCAGGCGGGCTTGCGCGGGAAGGACGTTCCTGTCGAGACCACGCTTGGCGACCTCCTTGCAGCGATCAACAGCGATGCGCTGTTGCGGGCGTCTGTCAATGACCCGTCAAAGTTGATGGATCGGGCGCTTCTTTGGCTGCACGAACAGCAGGTGGTAACTTTGGGCAAGGGATTGTCCGTGTTCCGCTCGGCCATGACGTTGCACATCAATCCGAAAGGCGGCGGCTTCACCACCCAGCATTTCAAACCGCTTGAAGACCACTACAGCGAACAGACCGTCCAGACCCACGTGATGGCGGTTTATGCAACCAAAGGCATCGATGATATCGATCAGGCCCAGCGACTCGCGCATGACTATTTCGCAATGGATCAGTCCGACTTCATGAAAGCTTGGATGCCGGGGAAGATTTCGGAGCTCAGACGGCAAGCGACGCCCCAGTCCTATGCCGAGATCGTCGACAATCTGGGAAATTTGACACAAGAGCAGATCGTGCGTGACGACCGCGAACAGACCAATGTGCTTGTGCTCGCGGGGCCGGGCTCGGGTAAGACACGCGTGCTGGTCCATCGTGTCGCCTATCTGGTCAGGATCAAGCGCGAAGATCCCAACGGTATCCTGGTGCTCGCCTACAACCGCCACGCGGCCGCCGAGATCCGGGAACGCTTGCGTCAACTGATCGGCGAAGATGCTCGCTTCGTGACGGTCTTAACCATCCATGCCTTGGCCATGCGT
>JBAVQZ010000653.1:0-3103 GCA_049694515.1 Paracoccaceae bacterium
CGCACCTTCCGCAGCGCGGCGGTGATCGCCGGCCTGATCGAGCGGAATTCGCCGGGCCGACGCAAGACCGGACGGCAGGCGACGTTCAGTTCGGACATCCTCTACGACACACTCGCCCGATACGATCCAGGCCACCTGATGTTGCAGATCACGCGCGAGGAGGCGCTGAAGGGCCTTGTCGACTTCGGACGGATCGAGGACATGCTGAAGCGCGTCGCCGGGCGCATCGACCACGTCGCCCTGCCGCGCGTCAGCCCCTTGGCCGCGCCGCTCTTTCTGGAAGTCGGCAAGGTGCCGGTGAAGGGCGCGGCGGAAGAGCGGCTTCTGGCACAGGCGGCAGAGCGCGCGATGGAGGAGGCCGGCCTTGCCTGAGCCCTTGCCTTGCATCCCGGAATCGGGTCAGAACGAAGCATGAACGGTTATGATTTCACCCTCAACGGCGCGGCGCTCCGCGCATTTCCCTCGGGCGCGCTGTGGTGGCCCGCGCAGCGTCTTCTGGCGGTGTCCGACCTGCATCTGGGAAAGTCAGAGAGGCTGGCCCGGCGCGGAGGCGCGATGCTGCCGCCCTATGACGCGCAGGACACCCTCGGCCGGCTGAAAGCCGACATCGACTCTGCAGCCCCCGAAACCGTGCTGTGTCTTGGCGACAGTTTCGACGATCTCGACGCGGCGGCAAACCTGCCCGAAGCGGAAACGAGTCTCCTCAACCGCGTGATGGCCGGGCGGCAATGGATATGGATCGAAGGCAATCACGACCCGGGCCCGACGGCCTTCGGTGGGACACATCTGGCGGTTCTGCGGCGCGGACCACTGATCTTCCGCCATGTCGCCGAAGCGGACGCCGCGGGCGAGGTTTCGGGGCATTACCACCCCAAGGCGCGTCTCTCTGCGGCGGGCCAAAGCATCGCGCGGCCCTGTTTTCTGCTGGATTCGGCGCGCCTTATCCTGCCGGCCTATGGCAGATACACCGGCGGGCTGAACTGTGACGATCCGCTTATTTCCAACATGATGGAGCCGGGCGCGTTGGCCATCCTGACCGGGGCGGTGGCGCGTCCGGTCCCGATGCCGCGGCGCTAGAGCAGGCCGAGCGCCTCGACCTTGGGGCGGAAATTGCGGCTTACCGGCACCTGGCTGCCGTCCTCGAGTTCCAGAAACACCCTGCCCTTATCGGTGGAATGGCCCGCGACCGCATCCGTCGCAACCCAGTGGGACCGATGCACCCGCAGTCCATCTGCCCCGCCAAGCTCGTCGATCGCATCGGAAAAACGCATAAGCACGCGCGCCTCGCCCTTGTCCGTCCAGACCGACACGTAGTGATCGACCGCCGTGCAGCGGATCAGCCGTCCGCGCAGGTCAGGCTCCACACGTTGCAGGAGCCGCGGGGGCTTCGGCGTTTCTTCCGGTGTCTGCGAGCGCAGAAGAAGCCAGCGGAAAGCACTTACCCCCATCCCGAAAAGAAAGATCATAACCATGATTTGCGGAAGCCCCGGAGCCCATGCGCGTTCGTCCGATTCCATGTATTCTGTGAACAGCAACAACGGACCCGAAAGCAGCAGCACCGTCACGGTCACGGCCACCACGGAAATGATCCAGAATCCCGCACCGCGCATGAGCCGTTGGACGACAAGGCGCACTGTCATGCCACAGATGATCGAGACGGCGACAGCGATGGACCAGAAAATGGCACGGGCGCCAAACGGCAGGGCGCCATAGCTTCCCAGCGGTCCGGAAATGGCGAGGATCGCGGAAATGATCGCCCAGGAGATGACCGGTGCCGGCGCGAGGAACGCGTCCTTCATGTCCTTCATGAGTGTCCGCATCGAGTAACCGCGAAATGGATTCCCTATTCGAATGAATAATATAGAGTTGTTTCCCGAGTTCACTAACATTTTATGAATGTGTTCCCGAAGACCTGCGGCGCAACGCCCAAAGGGAGCCGGAACAGCCCGACAACACGTAACAGGAGTGCCCTACCATGGCCCAGCCCACCTTGCCCGCAGATGTCGAGGCGAACGTCCGTCAAAGCTTCGCCGCGCAGGGCATGATGAACACGGCGGGGGCCGAAATCATCGAACTTGGTGCGGGCCATTGCCGCATCGCCGCTCCGATCAAGCCGCAGATGTCCCAGCAGCACGGTTTCGCCCATGCCGGGCTGACCTTCGCGCTGGGCGATTCGGCCTGCGGATATGCGGCGCTCAGCCAATTGCCCAAGGGTCAGGAAGTATTGACCAGCGAAATGAAGATTCATCTTCTGGCCCCGGCACGCGGCGCGCGCCTTGTGGCGACGGGTGAAGTTATCCGCGCGGGCCGCCGCCTGATCGTCACCCGCGCGGACGTGATGGCCGAGGATGCGGACGGCGCGCAGAGCCACGTCGCGACGCTTCTGGGCACCATTGTTCCCTTGGCGGTGAAGCCCTGACACTCAGGCGGTCAGCCCCTCGGGCTCGGGCAGGCCATTGGCGCGGGCGCAGGCGGTCAACGTGTTGGCCAGCAGACAGGCGATCGTCATTGGCCCGACACCGCCGGGTACGGGCGTGATCGCACCGGCCACCGCGGCGGCGCTTTCGAAATGCACATCGCCCACAAGGCGCATCTTGCCCTCGCCGCGCTCGGGCGCGGGGATGCGGTTGATGCCCACGTCGATCACCGTGGCGCCCGGCTTCACCCAGTCGCCCGTGATCATCTCGGGGCGACCCACCGCGGCCACCAGGATGTCGGCGCGGCGGCAAACCTCTTCGATCTCGCGTGTCCGGGAATGGGCGATGGTCACGGTGCAGCTGTCGCGCAGCAGGAGCTGCGCCATCGGCTTCCCGACGATGTTCGACCGTCCCACCACGACGGCATTCATCCCCGACAGGCTGCGATGCCGGTCGCGCAGCATCATCAGGCAGCCCAGCGGTGTGCAAGGCACCATCGCCTTCTGCCCCGTGGCCAGCAGCCCGACGTTGGAGATATGGAACCCGTCCACGTCCTTGGCCGGGTCGATCCGATTGATCACCAGCGACTCGTCGATATGGCCCGGCAACGGAAGCTGGACGAGAATCCCGTGCACCTCCGGATCGGCGTTGAGCCGGTCGAGAAGGGCCAGAAGCTCGTCCTGAGG
>JBAVQZ010000654.1:0-3246 GCA_049694515.1 Paracoccaceae bacterium
CCGCAAGATGCTGCGGCCGCTCGCGCCCAGCACCGAAGCTGATGTTTAGCCCGCCGGACGTGATCCGCTCGTAATTCACGCCCGACAGCATCTTCACCCCCTTGGCCCTGAGCGTAGCGCGGTGAATCCAGCCGGTCGTCTTGCCCAGTCGCCTGCCCGGCTTCTCGGGCTTGCGCTGAAGCAGCGTCACCTGCCGCGCCGGCGCCTCGGGACGCGGACCTTCCGGGGCCAGGCCGCTCCGGTGCTTTGCGGTGTCCGCCACGCCCCATTCGCGCATCCATTCGCGCAGGTTCAGCGTGGGGCTTTGTCCGGCCTCAACCAGGAACTCGGCCACATCGAACCCGATCCCCCCCGCGCCCACGATCGCCACGCGCGGGCCCACCTCGGCCCCGCCGCGAAGCACGTCGACATAGCTCAGCACATGCGGCATGTCCTGCCCCTCGATACCCGGATCCCGCGGTCGGACTCCGGTCGCGACGATCACCTCGTCGAATTCTTTCAGATCATCGACACCGGCGGTCGCGCCCAGCCGCAGGTCGATGCCCGCGTTCTCCACCATGGTCCGGTAATATGCTACCAGCCCGTCGAATTCCTCCTTGCCGGGAATCCTGCGCGCCATGTTCAACTGTCCGCCTATCATGTCGGCCCTGTCGAACAGCGTCACGGCATGACCGCGCGCCACAGCCGTCAGCGCCGCCGACAGCCCGGCAGGCCCGGCACCCACCACCGCGACCCGCTTCGGCGTGGCGGCGGACTCGATCAGCAGCTCCGTCTCGAAACAGGCGCGCGGGTTGACCAGGCAGGTGCTGATCTTGCCGCTGAAAGTGTGATCGAGGCAGGCCTGGTTGCAGGCGATGCAGGGGGCGATCCGCGTGGCGCGTCCCGCCGCCGCCTTGGCCACGAAATCCGGGTCGGCCAGGAAGGGGCGCGCCATCGACACCATGTCGGCGCAGCCCTCGGCCAGAACCGTTTCGGCCACCTCCGGCGTGTTGATCCGGTTCGACGTGACAAGAGGCACGCCCACCTGCCCCATCAGCTTTTTCGTGACCCAGGCGAAGGCCCTGCGCGGCACCGAGGTGGCAATGGTCGGCACCCGCGCCTCGTGCCAGCCGATGCCGGTGTTGATGATCGTGGCCCCCGCCGCCTCGACAGCGCGGGCCAGTTGCACCACCTCGTCGAAGGTCGAGCCGTCAGGCACCAGGTCGATCATCGACAGCCGGTAGATCAGGATGAAATCCGCCCCCACTGCCGCGCGCACGCGGGCCACCACCTCCAGCGGCAGGCGCATCCGGTTCTCATAGCTGCCGCCCCAGCGATCGGTGCGCCGGTTGGTATGGGTCACAAGAAACTGGTTCAGGAAATACCCTTCCGAGCCCATCACCTCGACCCCGTCATACCCGGCTTCGCGGGCGCGGGAGGCGGCCGTGGCGATGTCGGCGATCTGTTTCTCGATGCCGTCCTTGTCCAGCTCCTTTGGCGGAAAGGGAGAAATGGGCGATTTCACTGGCGAGGGCGCCACGCAATCGGGGCCATAGGCATAGCGCCCGGCATGCAGAACCTGCATCGCGATCTTGCCGCCCGCCTCATGCACGCGGTCCGTGACGACGCTGTGATTGGCGATGTCCTGGGCCGTGTAGAGCCCGGCGGCACCGGGAAACACGCCCCCTTCAGCGTTCGGAGCCATGCCGCCCGTCACCATCAGCCCGACGTCGCCGCGCGCGCGGGTGGCATAGAACTCGGCGACCCGGTTCCAGTCGCCCCGTTCCTCCAGGCCGGTGTGCATGGACCCCATCAGAACCCGGTTCTTCAACGTGGTGAAGCCCAGATCCAGCGGCGCGAGAAGATGCGGATAGTCAGTCATGACAGGTCTCCCTTGCCGCGGACCATCTGACCCGCGTGTATCGCGCTTGTCACGTGCAACGCCGCGTAATCAGCCCGCAGAGCGGCCTTCGATGATGAAAGGAGTCTCGAAATAGGCGAATTGCGGGCGGCTGCCATACGTCGCTTCGGCCCGGTCGCACCACGCGGCGTCATGCGCGCGTTTGGCCGCGTCGATGCTGTTCCAAAGATAGACACCGCCGCCCTGCCCGGCTTCTTCGTCATAGAGGTACATCTTGCGGACAAGCTCGGGGTTTTCCTGCCAGGCGGGCATGGTCTCCTCGTAGCGCGCCAGGACCTCGTCGCGGCCCAGCCCCGGATCAATGCGGAAAGTCACGATCTCGGTGATCATCGCGTCCCTTTCTTCTCGGTCAAAATGCTCAAATTCCGCCGGCGCCGCGCGAGCGGGCATTGGTCAGGGGCGCGACGACGTCTCCAGGCAATGCCGCCGGAACGCCTTTTTCAGCATGTCCAGCTCGGCGCGCAAAAGATCGACCTCGGCGCGGATGTCATCCTCCAGCGGCTCGCCGGTGACGATAGTGAAACTGTCCAGCTTCGCGCCGGTCGCGGCATCGCGGATCAGAAAGGTCTGCACCCCATCCGACAAAAGCTCCGCCGGAATCGGGACCGAGACCAGATACCGCCCCGGTTTCTTGGGGTCGGCGCGGGCCACGACACCTTCCAGCGGCGTCTCGAGATGGATGACCTCGATCCCGGGAGCCTCGGGCGCGCCGTCCAGCACACCCTCCCATACGCCCGCCCTGATCCGCGTTTTCGTCAGCACCATGTCGGCCATGCCCCCCTCGGTCACAATTCAGCGCGCGGGCGGCGGCTGAGCGTCACGTCCCGCAGAATGATCTGGTTCATCTCGGGGCCCTCGAAAATCAGGTCCAGCCACATCCGCTCCACCCGCTTTTCATTCAGCTTGGTATAGGCCAGGTCGAACTCCACCATTGTCCGGTCGTCGTCCTGCGGCAGTTCGCGGACGATCTGTTCGGTATTCGGGCCATGACGGATATTGAGCCGTGCGAAGATCTCCAGCGGTTTTTCGGTCTCGATGACGCTCTCCAGACGCACGAGATGACGCCGCTTCAGCCCCTCGGCGGCCTCGGGCGGCAGGTCGATCACCAGCGACAGGAACGAGCCGTCAAAACGGAACACGTCCATCCGCAAGCCGAACGGGGCGAGGTCCGCCTCGCGCGTGTTGCGGATCTGGCGCACAGTCAGCTCGGACTGGCGGCAGTCGTGAAACACTGTGACCGCCTCGCCCAGCGGCGTCTTGCTTTCCACCGCCGCCGCGCCGGGCACATCCAGCGGGCCGCGCCAAAGCTGCGGGCGGGCGGCCCAGTCCGCCCCCATCGGTTTCTG
>JBAVQZ010000655.1:0-1560 GCA_049694515.1 Paracoccaceae bacterium
CAGCCGGGCGGGCCGGATCGCCGCGCGGCTGTCGGCGCCACTGGACCAGCCCAGCCGCATGGTGCTGCGTCGCCTGACGCGTCAGCCGGGACGAATGGCGGGCGCGGTCATGGGAATAGGCGCGGGCATGGCGCTGTCGGTGGCGATGATCGCGATCTTCGATGGGTTCGACACGGCGCTGGAGTCCACCTTCGGCGTGATCGACCGCAGCGACATCAGCGTGACCTTCACCCATCCGATGTCCGACAAGACAATCTTTGAACTTCAGCGCATGCGGGGCGTGATCGAGGCCGAGCCGGTGCGGATCGTCCCTGCCGTCCTGCACAATGGCCCCAACAGCTATCGCGGGGCGGTAAACGGGCTGGAGCGCGACGCGCGCCTGTTTCGCGCGGTCGATGGCGAAAGCCGGCAGATCGCGATGCCGCGCGACGGCATTCTGCTGACGCCGGCGCTGGCCGGCATCCTTAAGACCGGCCCCGGCGAGACGCTGAACGTCGAGGTGCGCGAAGGCCGCCGGCCGATATTGAGCCTGCCCGTCGCGGGCGTGGCCGAAACGCTTCTGGGCTCGCCTGCCTATATGCAGATGTCGGCGCTGAACCGCGCCCTTAAGGAACCCGGCCGCGTCTCGGCCGCGTTCCTCAGGATCGACAGCGCGCATCAGAACGACATCCTGCGCGCGCTGAAGAAAATGCCTTCGGTCGCCGGGGTCAGCCGCAAGGAGGATGCCCGCGCCGCAGTGCAGAAGATGATGGACAGCGGCGCGGGGGCGGTGCGCTATGTCATGGCGGCGATCGCGGCCGTCATCACCTTCGGAATCGTCTATAACGCCGCACGCATCGCTTCGGCCGAGCGGGCGCGCGACCTGGCCAGCCTGCGGGTGCTTGGCTTCACGAAGGGCGAGACTGCCTTCGTCCTTCTGGGTGAACTGGCGGCGGTCACGTTGCTGGCTCTGCCGCTTGGCGCGCTGCTTGGCCATTACCTGACTTTCCTTGTGGCGGAGGGCTTCAGCACCGACCTCTACCAGATCCCCGTCGTGTTCAGCCCGGAAAGCTATGGCACGGCGGCGGTTGCGGTTATCGTGGCCGCGCTGGCCTCGGGCTGGCTGGTCAAACGCGACATCGACCGGGCGGACCTCATTTCCGCCCTCAAAACGAGGGAGTGAGTGAACGCATGGCCCGAAAGAAATCCCGTCATGTCCTGACCATCGGCGCCGCCGCGCTGATCGCCCTGGCGCTGGCCGTCGCCTTCTGGCCGCGCCCGATGATGGTGGACATGGGCACGGTCACGCGCGGCGCCATGCAGGTCACGATCGACGAGGAGGGCCGCACGCGCGTTCACGACGCCTTTGTGGTCTCGACCCCGGTTGCCGGGCGGCTCATGCGCGTCGCCGTGCATCCCGGCGACCCGGTGATCAAGGGCGAAACCGTGGTGGCGCATATGCGTCCGACGATCCCCGCGGCGCTGGACATCCGCACGCGCGAGCAAGCCCGCGCCGCCGTCTATGCAGCCGAGGCCGCCCTGCGCGTGGCCCGGGCCGACCTCAACAAGGCAATGGCCGAC